>CAJBKH010000213.1 GCA_903953615.1 uncultured Bacteroidota bacterium | reverse complement strand
GCTTCAGATTTTCGAGCTTTGCCATAGTGAATGGTTTCGCCCAGAAAGGTTAAATCTAATTTTTCTCTTATGAGCGCAGTGCCATCTAATTGCATGCAATTGATAAAAGCTTGAAACGATTTTTTTACCTCATTGGCTTGCCCGTATATATCTAAATGATCGGCATCTGTCGAGGTTACAATGGCAATATTTGGTGATAGCGTTAAAAAAGAGCGGTCGAATTCGTCAGCTTCAACAACGGTAATGGCTTGATCAAAAATATTCCTTCCATCGGTTTTATGCCAATAGTTGCTGTTAAAATTGGTGCTGATTCCACCAAGAAACGCAGTGAAATTAATGCCGCATTCATTCAATAAATGAGCAATCATACAACTAGTAGTGGTTTTGCCATGGGTGCCGGCAACTGCAATGGTAAAGGTGTTTTTAGAAATTAAGCCTAATATTTCGGAGCGTTTATAGAGTTTTATTTTTTTCTCTTTTAGGTATACAATTTCTTTATGGTCTGCCGGAATTGCAGGTGTATAGATAACAATTGATTCTTTTGGAGAACTAATTATTTCTTTTGGAATGTGTTGAATGTCTTCATAGAAACGGATGTTAAATCCTTCGGAAATCAGCTGGGAGGTAAAGTCGTTTTGCGATCTATCATAACCGTGAACGGCAATTCCAAGCGATTTAAAGTAGCGTGCTATCGCGCTCATGCCAATGCCGCCAATGCCAATGAAATAAGCTGTTTTGATGTCCTTTATATTCATAATACTACCGCGTTAATTTTTTAATTTGGTCAACTATGTTGACTAATGCATCGGGTTGAGCGAATTGTTTAATGTTCGCAGAAAGTTCGGATTGTAATGGCGCATTTTTGAGAAGCGCAATTGCTTTAGAAACGAGTTGTGAATTTGCCTCACTATCCTTTACAATAAGTGCTGCATTTTTATTTACCAATGCCATTGCGTTGGCTGTTTGGTGGTCTTCTGCTGCACTAGGTAAGGGCACTAATATACAGGGTTTGCCTAGTAATGACAATTCGCTTATAGAGGTAGCACCCGCTCTCGAAATAACAAGGTCGGCAGCGGCATAGGCCGTTGCCATATCACTGATAAATGGTAAGGCTTGCAAACCTTTTTTTGACATGGTATCAGGAGCAAATGATTTGCCAGTTTGCCATAAGAGTTGGCAATTGTTTTCGCTAAAATCATTTAGATTGGCTTGTATGCTATTGTTAATTGTGCGGGCACCTTGACTGCCACCTATCACCAATACCAAAGGTAATTCAGCATCAAAGCCCAACGTTTTTTTAGCTTCTTTTGAATTGAGCTTAGCAGCTTCTGCTATATCAGAACGCACAGGATTGCCTGTGATAATTATTTTTTCTTGAGGAAAAAATTTGCCCATGTTTTGATAAGCCACACAAATGGTATTTACTTTTTTGCTCAGCCATTTATTGGTTAAGCCAGCATATGAGTTTTGCTCTTGAATAAGGCAAGGTATTTTTTTTGTAGAAGCTGCATAAAGCACAGCAGCACTTGCGTAACCTCCAACACCAATCACAACATCAGGTTGGAATTCGCGAATGATTTTCTTAGCTTTTAAAATGCTAGCAATTAATTTAAAGGGTACCAATAAATTCGATATGGTTAAGCGTCTTTGTATCCCTGCGATTGGTAATCCAATGATTTTGAAACCAGCTGCAGGCACTTTTTCCATTTCCATTCGGCCCAAAGCACCAATAAATAATATATCAATAGCAGGGAATTGTTTTTTCAATTCATTGCCAATGGCCACTGCTGGAAAAATATGGCCACCTGTTCCGCCTCCTGATATGATGACTTTATTCAGCGACAACAGCGCCTCCTTTCTCTTTTTCCTCTTGTTCTTCAACCGATCGACTGACACTTAGGATGACACCAAAGGCAGCACTTGTGAATATAATACTTGTACCACCCATGCTGATGAGCGGTAATGTTAAGCCTGTTAATGGAAAGAAACTGGTAGCAACTGCCATGTGTATGAAAGCTTGTAACACCAAACTAAAAGCTAACCCAACTGCCAACAGCGCGCCAAATGCTTTTGGACTTTTTATCACAATGCGAATGGTGCGATAAAGAATTAATAAATACAAACCGGCCACCACCAAGCCACCAAAAATTAAGCCATATTCTTCTATGATAACAGCGAAAATAAAATCCGAATAGGCTTCTGGTAAGTAGGCACTTTGTTCACCTTTGCCAGGACCTTTACCAGTCAATCCGCCCGATGCAACTGCTATTTTAGCTTGTATCGTTTGGTATTCCTCTACCGTGTCTTTACCAGTGAAGTTTTCTAAACGCGCTTTCCATGTCGCAGCCCTGCCTGGTAACATGCTTTCTGGCGATTTTAATAAAACGGTAAAACCGATGAGTGCAATAATGGCAAATGAAGCCGTTAATAATAATAAATGTTTGATACGTGCATTACCAATAAACAACAACATGCAACACGTAAAAAACAGCACCAATGAAGTACTTAAATTTTCGGGCATAATTAAAATACAAATGCCGCATATCCATGCTAAAATAATCATAAACCCCCGCAGCGAATTCATTTCCTCTTGGTTCTTGGAAAGATAGCGCGCAATGAACATGATCAGCGTAAATTTTGCAAAATCACTTGCTTGAAATGTAATGCCAAAAATAGTAATGGTTCGTTTAGCATCATTCACATCGTTACCAAATATCAAGGTTGCGATGAGCAGAAATATGGCAATTATTACGGCCATCTGCGAGAGTCTTGAAAAGTATTTATAATCGAGTAAATGAAAAAAGTACATCAGAAAAAATCCGCCAAATAAAAAGAGGGCGTGTTTTAATAGGAAGTATTCAGTATTGCCATCTTGCTTCCGAAACGCAAGCGATCCAGTAGCACTATATACAGCCAATAGCCCGATAAGCGATAAACAAATTATCGCAAACCAAATATAGGCATCGCCTCTGAATGTTAATTTTCCTATTTTCATAAACCTTCGCTAAATGATTTGTATTGAGCAAATCAAGTCGCCTTAATTTTTTTATTAAGCTTACAGATTTTTTACTGCTGCTTTGTATTGCCAGCCTCTGTCTTCGTAGTTAGCAAATAAATCGAAACTCGCACATGCTGGTGAAAGCAATACGACATCGCCTTTTGCGGCAAAACGTTTAGCAACTTTCACAGCCTCTTCGGCACTGCTGGTGTTCAACATCAAATCGACATGTTTGCCAAATGCAGCGTGGATTTTAGTATTGTCAAGACCTAAGCATACAATTACTTTTACTTTTTCTTTTACCATTGGTAAAAGCGACTCATAATCATTGCCTTTATCTACACCACCTACAATCCATACAATTGGTTTATCCATGCTTTCTAAAGCATACCATGTTGAATTGACGTTGGTGGCTTTGCTATCGTTGATGTATTCTACACCGCCAATAGTGGCTACATATTCTAAACGGTGCTCTACATTTTGAAAGTCGGTTAAACTCTCGCGGATGTTTTCTTTGCTAATGTTTAAAACATTTGCGGCAATGGCAGCGGCCATACCATTGTAGCTGTTGTGGATGCCTTTTAAGGCGAAATCATTAATGAACATGGTTAAATAGTGGGTGTTGTTATTGGTTGAGTTGTTGTTGTCTAATAAGTGAAATTCTTTGTCGAGCACGTATGCGCCCTTCTCTAATTTCTTGTCGTACGCAAATGGTAATTGTTGCGCATCAATTTTGTGTGTTGAAAGATTTTTAACGGTGATTTGATCATCGGCACAATAGATGAAATAATCATCTTTGGTTTGGTTCATGGCGATGCGGAATTTTGAATCGATGTAATTCTGAAATTCGTAGTTATAGCGATCTAAATGATCGGGTGTGATGTTGCAAAGAATCGCAATGTTTGGACGGAAAGTATACGTGTTGTCAAGTTGAAAACTGCTCAATTCTAAAACATAATATTCGAAATCGTTTTCGGCTACCTGACGCGCATAGCTCTTGCCAATGTTACCCCCTAAGCCGACATTAAAACCTGCTTTTTGTAGAATGTGGTAACACAACATGGTGGTTGTTGTTTTGCCATTGGTGCCTGTAATGCCCACATGTTTTGCATTGGTATATCTGCTGGCAAATTCTATTTCAGAAATAATTGAAATGTTTTTTGCTTTTGCCGCAACAATGATATCGGCTTTATCGGGTATGCCCGGACTCTTAATAATCTCGTCGGCATTTAAAATTAAATCTTCGGTGTGTTGATTTTGTTCGAATGCTACACCTATTTTTTCTAACTCTTCAACATATGCAGGCTTGATTTCACCTTTGTCAGAAACGAACACATCATATCCCTTCTGCAAGGCTAGTATAGCACATCCAGTTCCACTTTCTCCAGCACCTAATATGACGATTCTTTTATTCACGCTTATCTAATTTTTAATGTGATGACAGTTAATACAGCGAGTATGATACCGATAATCCAAAATCTGGTAACGATTTTAGCTTCGTGAAATCCTTTTTTCTGATAGTGGTGGTGAATAGGCGACATCAAGAAAATTCTGCGCCCTTCGCCATATTTCTTTTTGGTGTATTTGAAATACGCAACTTGTAGCATTACACTCATGGTTTCCACCATAAAAATGCCACACATAATTGGAATTAATAATTCTTTGCGAACTATAATCGCTAAGGCTGCTATGATGCCACCAATGGTTAAGCTACCGGTATCGCCCATGAATACTTGGGCTGGATAACTGTTGTACCAAAGAAATCCGATACAAGCACCAACAAAAGCACCAGCAAATACAAACAGTTCACCCAAATAAGGGATGTACATAATGTTAAGGTATTTAGCAATGATTACGTTGCCCGATACAAATGCAAACACACCTAATGTGATACCTATGATACCCGAGGTGCCTGCGGCTAAGCCGTCAATTCCATCGGTAATATTGGCACCATTTGATACAGCCGTGATAATAAAGATAACAATTAGCACATAGATAATCCAACAGTATTTAGAAGCGCTTTCGCCAAAAATAGAAGTGATGCTGCAATAATCAAATTCACTGTTTTTAAAGAATGGAATGGTTGTTTCGGTCGACTTAATATTTTGCATAAAAAGACGTTCGCCAGCAATCGTTTTTCCAGTTAATTTGGTTGTATCTAAGTTTAAAGTGGCTACTTCTTTTAATGTGTAATGGTTAGTAACCACAACCGCTTTGTTAAAGTATAAAGTAAGACCTACCACGAGACCTACGATAATTTGACCTAAAATTTTATAACGACCAGCTAATCCTGCTTTGTCTTTTTTAAATACTTTAATATAATCATCGATGAAGCCAATTAAACCACATAATACGGTTACCGCAATCATTAATAATACATACACATTGGTAAGGCGCGCCAATAGTAGGGTGGGGATTAAGATGGCACCGATAATGATTAAACCACCCATGGTTGGTGTACCTCTTTTTTTCTCTTCGCCTGCTAATCCTAAATCGCGAATGGTTTCTGAAACCTGCATGCGGTGTAAGGCGTTGATCAAACGTTTGCCAAACACTGCAGAAATCAATAATGAAAAGATAACTGCTAAAGCCATACGGAAGGTTAAGTATTGCCAAACCCCTAAACCACTAATATGGTATTTTTGATGTAAATATGTAAATAAATGGTATAGCATATTATTTCATTTGATTAAAAATTTCGGTTAATACAATTCTGTCGTCAAAGGGCGTTTTAATACCTTTAATTTCTTGGTAAGTCTCATGGCCTTTGCCAGCAATTAGAATAATATCTTTCGGATTGCTTAGCATAATGGCGGTGCGAATGGCTTCTTTTCTATCTGCGATTTTCAAAGTTTTTTTATAGTCAATGGCTTCAACACCATTCATCATTTCGTCAATGATGGTCGAAGCATCTTCATCTCTCGGATTGTCACTTGTGAAAATGACTTTGTCGCTTAATTGTGTGGCTACTTTTCCCATCACCGGGCGTTTGGTTTTATCTCTGTTGCCACCGCAACCAACTACTGTTATTAATTGCTCGTTTTTGGTTCTAACATCGTTGATGGTATCCAATACATTTTTTAATGCATCAGGCGTGTGCGCATAATCAACAATGCCTACTAAACCTTTGTCACTTCTGTATACTTCGAAGCGACCATTCACACGGGTTTGTAGCGAAAGTTTGGTAATGATTTCTTCTTGAGAGATGCCCAATAAAAATGCAGTTGAATAAACAGCTAGTAAATTGTAAGCATTGAATTTTCCAACCAAGTTAAACCATGCTTCAATGGTATCAATTTTTAAAAGCAAACCATTGAAATCGCTTTCAATAATTTTACAATTAAAGTCGGCCGAAGATTTTAAAGCATATGTATATTTAGCCGCTTTGGTGTTTTGCAACATCACACTACCATTGCGGTCGTCTTTGTTAGTTAAGGCAAACGCATCGGAAGAAAGATTATCAAAGAATTGTTTTTTTGCTTTGATGTAATTATCAAAGGTGCCATGGTAATCTAAATGGTCGTGGGTAATGTTGGTAAAAATTGCACCATCAAATTGCAAGCCATTGATGCGACCTTGCACCACTGCATGCGAACTTACCTCCATGAAACAGTAAGTGCAATTGGCAGCTACCATTTCGGCAATTAATTCATTTAAACGAATTGGATTCGGTGTTGTATGTGTGCTGGTATAAGTTGTTTTATCAATGATGTATTCTACAGTGCTAATTAAACCACAAGCATTGCCCAAAGCAGTAAACAATTGGTACAACATGGTAGTTGTTGTTGTTTTGCCATTGGTGCCAGTTACGCCAATTAATTTTATTTTTTCAGAAGGATGGTCATAAAAAGCAGAAGCAATTAGACCTACACTTAATTGAACATCTTCTACAAGAATGTAAGTTACATCTTCAGCAATTGCTTTTGGCATTTCGCTGCAAACAATTGCAACAGCTCCTTTTTCAATAACTTGCGGAATGTATTGGTGGGCATCTGTTACAGTGCCTTTAACAGCAAAGAACAATATGCCTTTTTCAACTTGTCTTGAGTCCAATTCAAGTTTTGAAATAGCAATGTTTAAGTCACCGATACTTTTGATGATTTCAACTTGGGTCAATATGTCTTTCAGTTGTTTCATCAGGTGCCTAATTTGATTACGATATAAGTTCCTCGAATGACGCTGCTACCTGCTATAATCGATTGATATTTTACTGCGCCATATCCTTCAGTTATTACTTTTAGTCCGCGGTTCTCTAAAAGATAAATGGCGTCTTTTAAACCCATGCCTTTCACATCAGGTACTAAATGTGTATCGGTTTGTAATTCTTTTAGATCAATTGATTGTACATCAACGCCCGTTTTTACCCACTCAGTTTCAGCTGTACCTTTGATTTGGTGATTGCTAATCATTAAGCGGTCGAGCACATATTTAATATCATCGCGTTTGCCGTTCTTAACGGTTGGCATCGCAGGGTGGTCTACTTTTTTAAGTGGTTTGTGTAAACTTGTATTGGTGCTATATACTTTATCAGCAATTTCTTTGAATACTGGTCCTGCTACTGTGCCACCATAATAAACGCCATTGGCTGGTGCATTAATAACAACAATGCAACTGTATTGAGGGTTATCAGCCGGAAAATAGCCAACAAAAGAGGCTTTGTGAGAGCTCTTATCGTAACCACTAGAATTTAATGCGATTTGTGCAGTACCAGTTTTACCTGCCACTTTATAACCCAATCCTTTTAAATTTTTGGCAGTGCCATTTTCAACCACACCTTCTAATAAAAGTTTAAGTTGACGGATGGTTTCTTCGCTACATATTTTTTTGTTCAGTATTACGGTTTCATTTTTCTGAATGGTTTTGCCAAACTCTTTAATTTCTTTTACTAGGTAGGGTTTAACCATCACACCATTGTTCGCTACGGCATTGTATACCGATAGTATTTGCATCGCACTTAATTGCATCTCATAGCCTATGCTCATCCATGGCAATGAGGTGACGCTCCAACTTCTTGCTTTTGTACTTTTTACATCGGGTTTGTTAGGCGTTTTAATATCAAAAGCCAATGGAATGTTTAGGCCTAAACTGAAGATATGGTCGATGAATTTTGATGGTTGGTTTTTGTAATTTTTTACAATTGTTTTTGCGATACCAACGTTACTAGAATTTTCGAAAATATATTGAAACGAAGCGTTTTTAAAGGGTGCAGCGTGTGCATCTTCCATCTTTTCTCTCCCGAATTGTGTTTTGCCCCATTCAATGTCGATGGTATCAGAAGGTTTTACTAATTTGTCTTCCAACAATGCCATCGCACTAACTAGTTTAAATGTAGAACCTGGATCCGTAAATTCATTCACTGCATAATTTTCTGATTCTTCATAAGTGGCATCACCCGTTTTTTTCAAATTAGCAATGGCGCGTATTGCACCTGTTTTTACTTCCATTAATACCGCACAACCATGGTCGGCATTGTTATTAATTAAACATTGTTTTAAAGCGTTTTCTGCAACGTCTTGAATATTGATATCAAGGGTTGTGTAAACATCGAAACCATTGTGGGGCTCCAATTCATCTTTGTCTAATACTGGTTTCCAAACACCCCCATAAATTCTTTGTTCTAAACGTTTGCCACTGCTACCCATAAGGAAAGAATCGTAAGCACCTTCTAAACCAATTTTAGTACCTGTTAAGTTGGTATAGCCAATGGTTCTCGCAGCCAACTGACCGAAAGGAATTTCTCTTTTGTTTTTTTCTATTTTAATGAAACCGCCTTTGTACTTTCCTAAATTGAATATTGGCCAGTTCTCCATTTGTTTGGCAACTACATAATCAACATCCCTTCTCAATAAAAGATATCTTTCTGCGCGTGCTCTCGCTTCCTTTAAATAAAGGCTCCATTCAGTAGCAGTTTTATCATTGAATACGTTTGATAAATACCAACCTAAACTATCGACATGGGCTTTGAAATATTCATTGGTTACAGTTTCAACTTTTGTATCCATGCGGATTTCATATTTCGGAATACTGGTGGCTAATAAGCTGCCATCATCAGCATAAATATTGCCGCGTGATGCTTGTATCTCTCTCCACTTAGTGCTTTGTTCGCGACTAATAGCTAAGTACTTTTCTTTTTGAGTAAACTGCAATGTAATCACTTGCCACACAATGCCACCTGCCAATATCAATACTAAGATAAAGGCAAACCAGGCGCGTAGTAATATGGCTTTTTTTAGATTGCTCATTTCTTCTCGTCTTTCTCAATAATATTAGGAGGCGTTCTCAATTCTTTAATGCCTTCGGTTTCTAATTCTTTTGCTACTTCACTCTGATTGCTTTTTTTCATTAAGCTACTTTTTACAGTAATGTATTCAGAGCGCAGTTCATTCAATTCTTTTTTCAATTCTTCCTTTTGTTTCAAACTCTTCACATGGTAATGCGAAAGCGATATGTAAACAATGGCCACAAATACACCCATGATAATGGCAGGCAATGTTTTGCCGATGCTATCCTTGTCGATAAAGAAGGTAAACTCACTTGCTTTTTTTAATGCCTCATCGGCACCAGGATTCACAGGCGTTTTCACTTCATTCTCGTTGGCGGTATTGCTTTTAAATTGGTTCAACGTTTTTCAGCTATTCTTAATTTGGCACTTCTTACGCGTTTGTTTTCTAGTATTTCTTGATCGGTAGGCACCATTGGTTTTTTTGTGATGGCTTTAAAAGGGATGTTGGTCTGACCGAAAAAATCTTTCTCCACTTCGCCTTCTACATTACCTGAATTGATAAAGTTTTTTACCAATCGGTCTTCTAAAGAATGGTAGCTCAATACCACTAAGCGACCACCTTTTTTAAGCAATTGATTAGAGGCTGTAAGCATGGTTTCAAGTGCTTTCATTTCCTCGTTTACTTCTATTCTTAAAGCTTGAAATACTTGAGATAAGTATTTGCTTTCTTCTCTTGGAGGGGTGCAATTTTTAATGGCAGTTTTAAAATCTGCGATGGTAATAATGGGTGCTGTTTTGCGCACCTCAATAATGGTTTGAACCAATTTGTAAGCGTTATTGATTTCGCCATAGGTTCTAAACACTTTTAGCAATTGTGCTTCGGTATAAGAATTGACTACACCACTTGCGGATACACTTGCATTCTTATCCATGCGCATGTCTAAGTTACCTTCTAAACGGTGTGCAAATCCTTTTTCACCTTCGTTAATTTGATAAGAAGAGATACCTAAATCTGCCATGATGCCATCAACAGGTATGGCATTTAAATAGGCTAAGAATTGCGAAATGTATTTGAAGTTATGGTTAATAAAAACAAGGCGCTCATCATCTGGTAAATTCCGAACAGCATCATTGTCTTGATCGAATGCATAAAGCTTTCCTTTCGGTCCTAATGCATTGAGTATGGCTTTCGAATGACCACCACCACCAAAGGTTACATCAACGTAGATACCATCCCCTTTAATGTTAAGTCCTGCGATACATTCAGACAACATTGCCGGTATGTGGTATGCTTCAATTGGTTTTACCATCGGCTTCAGGTCCTTTTGTTTGCGTGTTAGTATTGCCCATTAATTCTTCGGCCATGCGTGAGAATTCCTGATCATCGAATTTCAATTCTTCTTCGAAGTGGGCTTTGTTCCAGATTTCTATTTTGTGGTTATAGCACGAAATAATAATATCGTCTTTTAGCGAAGCGTATTCAGCTAAACTGTTCGGTATGTTAATACGGTTTGATGCATCTATAGGAACGATGTTAGCGCCGTTGTTAAACTGACGGATGAACTTCCTTGCATCTCTTCTAAAATCATTTAACACGGTTAGTTTTTCAGTCTCCATGTTCCAATCTGCATTGGTATAAAGCACTAAACATTTTTCGAATCCGCGGTTAATCACCATGGCCTTGGCATCCTTGTCAGGAATCTGCGCGCGCAACTTGGCCGGCAAGATAATGCGACCCTTGTTGTCAATTTTACACTCAAATTCTCCGATAAACCTAGCCATTCCGATTAAAAATAATTTTCGGTAAAGGTAAATCCAAAAAATCCACTTTTCTCCACTTTCCCCCACTTTGTGGAAAAATATAGTTTAAAAATTTGTAATCAATTGAAATACAGGTATTTGAAATGGCCTTAAAAAGGGGTCTGTTTTTTTAATTCACATTTATGATTGAAAAAACAGCTATATTCGAAGGAATGAAAGGCATATTTTTAAATAAAAACTTAGGCATTTTACTGCTAGTTATAGCAGTTTTTATTGTTCGAAATCCATTGCTATCACAGGGTTGTAGCGATGCTGGGGTCTGTAGTATTGGCGGTCATGGTAAAATGGAGAAGGGTAGTCTTACCCTGAATACACAGTATGGGGTGGGGGAACAGGGTGTTCAGTATTTCACCAATCAATTAGAAGGGGTGCTGCGATTGAATTCAAAATACACCCTTCAGTTAAAAGCACCATACACATTTATCAATGGTAATTTGGGAAGTAATAATGGATGGGGCGATATAATTTTAGTTGGTAATAGAAATATCTATGATAAAAATGAGAAGAAAATGAGCTTGAGTTTAGGCGTCAGAGTGGGAGTCAATAACGCAAGTAAGTATACTGCCAATCAGCTTTTAGATTATAGTATAGCATTGCCTATGCCTTACCAAACCAGTTTAGGAACCCACGATTTACTATTAGGGGCAGACCTAGAATACAAAGAAAAATGGCGCTTCTCATTGGGTGTTCAGATACCCCTTATACAATTTAATAAAAATGGGTTTGATACCGCACGCATTTCTCCTGGTTCAGATCGTGGTGACAAGGCAAGACAGTATTTTTCTTCATACCACCTAATACGCAGACCCGATATTGTTTTTAGAGTCGACCGAACTTTTAAAATTACTAAAAAATTGAAATTTACTGCAGGCCTTTTGCCCATTTACCATCTGCTGCACGATAGGTATACGGATATCAATGGTGTAGAACGCGCCATTCATGGATCAAAAGGTTTAACCTTGAATATCCCAGTAGCTGCCGCCTACAAATTCAATAGCAAATGGACGCTCACCGCGCGTTTTGCAAGTCCTGTTATTGTACGCGAGGTGCGCCCCGATGGTTTAACCAGGCAATTTGTAAGCAGTATAGAATTAAAATACACCTTTTAATAGTGTATTAGCCAAATGGCTTAACTTACTTTTTTTGATAGCAGTTTTATCTGTCAGTGCTTACCTTTGCAATATGGCGAATAAGAAAATTTTAATTACAGGCGCAAACGGCTTATTAGGACAAAAACTCATTGATTTATATTTAACCAAACCCGATAAAACCCTTATTGCTACAGCCAAAGGCGATTGCCGTTATCCGCATCGCAATAATTTTATTTATGCTTCGCTCGATATCACTAATCAGCAAGAAGTTGAGGAGGTCATCAACCGTTTTCAACCCGATTGTGTAATTAATACAGCGGCCATGACTAATGTTGATGCTTGCGAAACAGAAAAAGAAGCTTGCGATGCATTGAATGTAGAGGCTGTTAAATATTTAGCCGATGCTTGTAAAAAAGTAAATGCGCACTTTATCCATATTTCTACCGATTTTATTTTCGATGGCGAAAATGGTCCTTATAGCGAAGATGCCGAAGCCTTGCCTTTAAGTTATTACGGTTGGTCGAAATTAAAAGGCGAAGACATGGTGAAAACCCATACAGATAGCTGGGCCATCTTAAGAACTGTTTTGGTATATGGTGTGGTGCACGATATGAGCCGAAGCAATATTGTACTATGGGCCAAAGGTGCATTAGAAAAAGGTCAAACCATTAATGTGGTAGACGATCAATTCAGAACTCCAACCTTAGCTGAAGATTTAGCAATGGGTTGTTTCTTGGCCGAGGATCAACAAGCGCAAGGTATCTACAATATCTCGGGCAAAGACTTTATGAACATTTTTGAATTGGTAAATGCCATTGCCAATTATTATGAATTGGATGCGAGTTTAATAAAACGCTCAAGCTCTACCAACTTAAATCAGCCTGCCAAACGTCCACCGATTACGGGTTTCAAATTAGACAAGGCCATACACGAACTAAATTATCAGCCACATAGTTTTCCCGAAGGACTCGAAATTGTAAAACAACAATTAGCAGGACACAAATAATGAAAGCATTCTTGTTTGTATTTTTGGGTGGTGGCTTAGGCTCCAGTTTAAGATATATAATGAGTCTTGTGTTGGGAAAGTCGGATGGCCTTCATTTTCCTACCAGCACCTTTATTGTTAACATAGTGGGCTGCTTTTGTATTGGTATTGTAGCTGGCTTATTGAGCAAATACAAGGTCAACGAACTATATGCCTTGCTATTAATCACTGGTATTTTAGGAGGCTTTACTACTTTTTCATCTTTTGCTTTAGAATTCGTTCAACTTTGGAAAAATAATCAATTCACTTTGGCATTATTATACGTACTATTTACTAACTTTGTTGGTATAGCCTTTGCGGCATTTGGTTTGTATTGTATTAAATAATGAAGTCTAAATTAAAAGTCCTGTTTTTATTTCTGATAACTTTGAGTAGTTCCAAAGCGAGTGCCTTGCATATTTTAATTGGCATGGACGAGCATCAAAAGGACCATTTGAAATCATACGGTATTGCCTATTGGATTTTACAAAAAGGAGGCGAGGTCGATTGGCTTTTAAATTACAGTGGTGGCAGTTTTATGTTTCCTTTCGAGGTAGAATATGAAAACGAATGCAAGATAAGAGGGGTAAGTTACGATGTCATCACCGAGGCAAAGACCAATTCTATCATGGCCGAAATTAGCAATCCGGAGGTGAACATGGAAAGCGTAAAATTATTGAAGGCACCCAAGATTGCAGTGTATACACCAAAGAACAAACAACCTTGGGACGATGCCGTTACCATGGTATTGGAATATGCCGAGATTCCTTACGAAAAAGTATTTGACGATGATGTGTTAAGTGATAAGTTGGCCCAATACGATTGGTTGCATTTGCACCACGAAGATTTTACGGGGCAATATGGCAAGTTCTGGGTAAGTTATCGCAACACGCCATGGTATATGGAAGATGTTAAAGAAAACGAAGCTTGTGCCGCTCGCAATGGGTTTGCCAAAGTATCAGAGATGAAATTGGCAGTGGCCAAAAAAATAAGAGATTTTTGTTTAGGTGGTGGATTCTTATTCGCCATGTGCAGTGCTACCGATACCTATGATATTGCTTTGGCAGCCGATGGAACCGATATATGTGAAGCCATGTTCGATGGCGATGGTTCCGATCCCGATGCCCAAAGTAAATTGAACTACGACAACTGTTTTGCCTTTAGAGATTTTCTTTTAGAACGCAGTCCTTATGCATACGAGCATGCCAGCATAGATAACACCCAACAGCGCATGGTAGAAGAAAAGGATGATTATTTT
The DNA here is from genome assembly GCA_903953615.1 of uncultured Bacteroidota bacterium. GTDB lineage: Bacteria > Bacteroidota > Bacteroidia > NS11-12g > UBA955 > JABMMZ01. Next base: position 5,218 of record CAJBKH010000213.1, on the reverse strand, counting down.
ACCTTGTTCGATTACAGTGCTAAGTGGGATGTGGTGCCTACTATGTTATGTCAAAACCATACACAAACCATCAAAGGTTTTATGGGTCAAACAACAGCCTTCAGAAAAGCGTTTATAAAAAGCGAAGTGTTAATTTTAGGCGAGAACAAAGCAGCTGACGAAGCGCGTTATATACATGGCAACATGGGCAAAGGTACCTGGACTTTTTACAGCGGCCACGATCCAGAAGACTACCAACACATGGTGGGTGAGCCACCAACAAATTTGGCTTTGTTTCCTAACAGTCCGGGGTACAGATTAATTCTGAACAATATTTTGTTCCCAAGTGCTAAGAAGAAAAAACTAAAAACTTAAAATTTATTTAAAGGTATTTAGGGTCAAACTTTCGATTAGGCGAAATACCGTACATCATAATCACCCTCGCGTATCTGAAAAAGAAGGGTGTGAACAACAATGCCATGCCAACAATGGTAATCAAGATATTTGTGAAGGTCCAATCGTTATTAATGGCTAATACGCCAAATACAATCATTAAACCTGAGCTAAAACTGTAGCTAATATACATGGCACCCCAAAAGAAGCCAGTTTCGTGTTCGTATTTTAAATCGCAGTGTGGGCAATTGTCGTATGCCGCACTGAAATGGAATATATCGTAAGTGGGGTATTTGAACATATTGCCAGTTCTGCAGCGAGGGCATTTACAAGCTATCATGCTACCAAATATAGAAGGAATTTTAGCCATTGGTAGGTAATGAACGTTTGTAATTTCTATACCAAAGAATACCTACAGTAATAGCGATGATATAAACAGAAGAAAGCAGTAATAAAATGCCGACATTTAAACCCATGCCAACGCTTTTACCACCCATGTTCTGGCTACTTTCTACACTTGCTTTACACATTGGGCATTGTGCTGAAAGCTCTGATAAAAAACAGGCCATTGTTAAAACGAAAAAAACTATTTTCTTAACCATACTGCAAAGATACTATTTAGTTAATTGTTATTAGAAGCATTGATTAAAATCAGGGCCTAATAAAATGGAGAAATCATAAAATAAACTACCACACCTGTCACTGATACATAAAACCAGATAGGCCAAACATAGCGGGTTAATTTTTTGTGTCGGTCGTATTCGCCAGTAAGTCCTCTGTAAACAGCAAATAGAATAAATGGCAAAATAATGCCTGCCAAGCTAATATGTGTTAAAAGGATAAAGTAGTAGATGCCTTTTGCTAAACCTTCTCCACCGTATTTGGTTTCAAGTGTCGTAAAATGATAAAGCACATAGGTTACTAAAAACAATATAGAACAAACCACTGCCCCTAACATTAATCTTTTATGCAATTCAAGGTTGCGTTGTTTTACCGCAATAAGACCTGCGATTAATAAAATGGCAACAATCGAATTGAGGAAGGCACTTAGTTGAGGGAAAATATGCGTATCGAATCCAAAGCCTAAATCAATTTTTACCTTGCGCATTAAAACAACCAGCGCAAACACTACAACTGAAAGTGTAAGGATGATAATGTTGGCGAGTTTATCGTTTTTCTGTATGGTTTTCATTTTTCTTATATTCTAATTTAAGGTTTCTAACGGCATCAATGATGCCAGTCTTATCTAACTGACCACCAGTTTCGAAAACGCCTCTTATTCTCAAATTTTTATCGATCAATACTATTTGGTTGCTGTGAAACATGCCTTGGTGCGCACTTTGGGCACCTGGTATTAGGAAGCTTGTAGCAGCAAGATCGTAGATACGTTTTCTGTTGCCAGTAATAAATTGCCAATTAGGGAATTTGGCAATGTATTTTTCTGCGTATTTTTTAAGCACGGCAGCACTGTCGTGCTCAGGGTCTACTGTAAAGCTTAAAAATTGTATGCTATTGTCTTTTGCAAATTCGCGGTAGATATGTTGACTGATAAATTCATTCATTTTAGGACAAACAGTTTCGCAGCTAGCAAAAAAGAAACTCACCAAAATGATTTTGTCTTTGTAGGTATCGAGTGTTACACTGTCGCCATTTTGATTAACCAATCTAAAGTTTGCAATGGTATGGTAAATGGTATCGCCATTGGGTGCTAATTCGCGTTCTCCTAATATAGGGAGGGGTTTTGAATAGTGTACACCAGTTTTATTGAGCATTATCCATAAAACAGGTAATACAAATACTAAAAACAAAACGCCCATAACTTTGAAGCTAGGGCGTTTCTTAATTTCTTGACTCATTGGTTTTTAATAGGTACTAACAAAACTACCTTCCAAAAGGAGTAACCAGGCAAGGTAGGAAATGAAAACAGCTGCAGGCAAAGCAATCATCCATCTAAGGAATTTTGCTTCGTAGTTTAAGTGCATAAAAATACCAACAATTAATACGGCTTTAACTAAACCTAATGCTATAAATACGATGTTTCTGCTTAAACCAGCAGGTGCTATAAAGTAGATAGCAAAGTCGATTACAGTAATGAATAATAGAATGAAGAATACGCGCCACAAGGTTTTAGTACCATGTGTTTCCGGATGCGGGATATAGGTTTCTGGAATGTATTCGCCTTCTGCTGCGTGATGATGTTCGTTGCTCATGATATAAATGTGTTTTTAATGAAAATTAGATTAGATAGTAGAATGTGAAAACGAATACCCATACCAGGTCAACAAAGTGCCAGTATAAACCAACTTTTTCAACCATTTCGTAATGACCTCTGCGCTCGTATGTGCCATAGATAACATTCAACCAAATGATGATATTGATTACAACACCACTCAATACGTGGAAGCCGTGGAATCCTGTTACGATAAAGAATAAGGAAGCAAATGGCACTGGACCTGGTTGGCGATCGCCCGCCATCCATTCGAAGTGATTGCCAAATTTACCGGCTTCTTTCAAATGCTCATAACCTTGCGCAGTAATACCAAAGTTGTTAGTATCTAATCTACCACCTTCATGGATGAATTGAGACCACTCCCAAGCTTGACAGCCTAGGAAAGCAGCACCACCAATGATGGTGTAAATCATATATTTTGAAACTTCTGCCTTTGACTTTCTGTGACCAGCTTCAACGGCCAATACCATGGTAACTGAAGAGAAAATCAAAATAAAAGTCATTAAACTCACGAATAACAATGGCAAGTAATAACCATGTGCAAATGGGAAGTGGTTAAAAATTGCTGATGGATCAGGCCAAGGTGTAGATGAGCCTGAATAGCTGAAACGAATTGCTCCGTAACCTACAAGTAAAGATGAAAATGTGAAGGCATCTGATAATAAGAAAACCCACATCATCAATTTACCATAACTTACACTGAATGGGGAACGGCCACCGGCCCATGTTTTTGATGATACTGTTGCTGAATTAGACATTACTGTTTTAGCTGATAATAATTATGCGAAATAAAGAAATAATAATAACAAAATCCATAATATTCCTAAAAAATGCCAATATGTTTTGCAAATATTTATAAACACCATATTTTTTTTATGGATTTGTAATCTTGAAGCGCGAATGATACCAACGGTTAGAAGGACTAATCCACCAATAATATGTGCGAAGTGAGCTGCACTAATAACATATACAAATGAAGCTGAAATTTCTGCAGGTTCCTTGTTAGAAAAGAATAATCCTCTGTCCATAAGGTTCAACCAGCCATAATATTGTGAAATACAAAAAGCAATTCCACAAATAAGTGTGATGGTTAACAAAGAAGGAACTTTATAAATATCATCGCGCAAAGCTGCACGGTATGCCATTTGCATAAATATACTCGAAACAATGACGATGCCTGCGCTTAACCAAAATTCAAATGGCAAATCAAATTTTAACCAAGCATTATTTCTTATACCATCACCTTGGTGAACAAAGTAAGCACTGCAGAAAGCTAAGAATAGCATGGTACTGGCTACTATAAAGAGCCATATTACAAAGGTTTTAGTACTAAACTCTTTTGGAGTATTATTGATAGTTGATGTGGGCATAAATTTTTAATTAAATAAATAGCTGAGTAAAACAGAAGGCATATAAATTAAAGTTGCGAACATTAAGGAACGCGCACTTTCTATAGTCATTTTTTGATAGAGCATAAAGGCCCTGAATAGCAAGTAACCACCAATTGGCAGTAACACAAAGAGAGAATACAAACTTGTAAACTCGAGCAGAATTGGATACATGCTAATAACGATAAGTATCATAGAATACCAAACAGTTTGAAGCGCATTTCGTTTGGTTCTGCCTGCATAATTTGGTAAAAGGGTATAACCAGCTTTTCTATAGTCATCTTCTAATATCCAAGCAATGGCCCAAAAATGGGGGAATTGCCAGAAGAATTGTATCACAAATAGCAGTCCTGCAATCATATCAAAATGACCGGTTACTGCAACCCAACCTATAGCAGGCGGCAATGCACCCGGTATTGCGCCAACAAATACAGCCAGGGGTGTATTCTTTTTCATTGGTGTATAACACAAGGTATAAGTAAATATTGAAATTAAGCCTAACAATGCACAAGCGGAATTGGTGTAATAGGCTAACATTAACAAACCTAACCCACCTAATACCGAGCTAAAAACCAAGGCATCATTCACAGACATTCTGCCATTGGCTACAGGTCTGTCTTGGGTGCGGGTCATCAATTTGTCCTCATCTTTTTCATATACTTGATTGAAGCCATTAGCCGAAGCGGTTACAAACATACCACCAAAAGTGAGTCCAAAAACCACCATCCAATCGACACTTATGCCAATTTTATAAATGCCAAGGAAATACGCAATTAAGGTAGTACCAACAACTGTAGTGCTTAATCGGAACTTGCTGAGTTGAAAATAATCCTTGAAATAGGCTTTACTTAATGGCTCAGGTTTAACAATATGTTCTGTAGAATTATCCAAGGTTTGAAGCATTTTTGGGAGACGAAAAATTAGAGATGCAAATATACAACGAAAGGCCAAAAATAACGCCAGCAAAAAATATATGTGACACCTGAGGAATTAAAGGAAAATTGTATCTTAAATTCAATACACCACTAAGGTATTGAACACTAAATGTTATGGGAATAGCAATCACGATGTTTCGCCATTTAGTATCTACTATTTTTCGTAAGTGAATTGCAGGAATTAAACTTAAAAGAATCAAAAGAATGGCAAAAATACGGTGCCATGAAAATACATCGCCTAAAGTTTCAAGATTGACTTGACCATTGGTATATAATTTTCCAGTTTTAAGATT
>CAJBKH010000212.1 GCA_903953615.1 uncultured Bacteroidota bacterium | reverse complement strand
TTTTATTTTAACGGTTGTAGTATTGGTAATCCTTGTACTGGGCCGCCTTCAAAATCAACACGTTTATCGGGTGAGAATTTTTTGAAAGCCAGCAGAAAGGGCGCTATTGCGTTCATCGCTCAAACTGGTTTAACTGAGTTAGGAAAAGTACAAGAGTATATGCAAGAATTTTATAGCTTGTCTTTTAAAAGTAACTATACAGGCTATTATACAGTTGGCGATGCTGTAAAGGATATGCTAAAAAACAATAACAATAGTTCTGATTCTTTAGGAACAATTATTGGGCGTATTACTTTTTTACAAGGCGATCCTTCGGCTGAATGGTACCAACCACAGTTGCCGGATTATAGCATTAATGAAACTTCAATTTCAACCTATCCTTCAAACTTTACAGCCATCAGTGATTCATTTGCACTTGCCGTAACGATAGAGAACAATGGTAAATTTCTTATCGATTCTTTTAACATTAAAGTTGAACGGACCTATCCAAACGATTTTATAAAAACAACGTATAATTTTAAAGTGCCTGGAGTAATGAATAAAACTACTTACCTCTTGTACATCAAATCGAAGGACATTGCCACTACAGGCACGAATAAATTTGTAATTACTGTGAACGATTTACATACCGTTGATGAAGGAACAGCTTATGCCAATAATTCGACTGATTTTAGTGTATTGATTCCGGGCAATGGTATTCATTTAATTTACCCCAAAAAGTATGATATTATCTCTAATTTAAACAATGATACTGTAGAGTTGGTGGCCCAAGCGCTTAATATTTTTGAAAATAATTATCAGTTTTATTTTGATATTGACACAGCAAGCACTTTTGATAGTCCATGGAAGAAGAGCGATAGCTCCTCCAACATTGTTGGTCAGATTCAAAAATGGAAAATCAAATTACTAGGCAACAGTGATAGTATTGTTTATTATTGGAGAGCCAAAATTAATACAGGCGGTATTGAAGGCTCATACATTGATAGAAGTTTTGTTCATATTTTTAACCATCAACCTGGTTGGTCGCAATCGCATTTTCCGCAATTTTATCCAAGCAGTAAACTCAATAAAATAAAATTGAATAAGGTGCGCAGAGAATTTGAATACACCACCAATTCAGAATACGTATATGTTAATACAGCCATCAATACTTATCCTGGTTATGGTGTTAAGAAGGGTGGACAAGGTGCTACTTCCTTAAATCCAGGTGCGCAGTTTGGCGGAATTGTTGCGGTACTGTTTGATAAGAACACGTTGGAACAATTTAAATTGAAAGATATTTTTAACCCAAATGCCTATGCGTTTGATGCAACAACTAATACCTATGGTTTGTTAGAGAATGTGCGTAAATTTTATAATTTTAGTATAGGTTATTCTTCTGGCAATGGGCAATTTCCACGATGGGTTGATTCGATACCTGATAGCACCTATGTTGCGATATGTAATAGAGGTTCGTGTGTAAGAGCGAATTGGTCGCAAGACGTGATAGATGGATTTGGTAAACTAGGTTGTAAATTAATGAACAATGTATTTACTGGTAATACCAGTTATGCAATGATTGGTAGAAAAGGCGCTACTCCAGGATGGGCGGTTGAGGACACTGGGTTATGGGTATTGAACAATGATCAAAGTTACATTGAAATACAAAAGGAGTTGATTGGTAAATACGATAAAGGCAGTATAAAAACGGAATTAATTGGACCATCATCAGATTGGAAGAAACTCTACCATTATACATCAACAAAAGACACTAAATTGGGCGATGACTTTTATATTAAAGTACATGGTGTTACCAATTCAGGAATCGATTCAGTTTGTTTAGATTTTGTAAAAGTTAATGAAATGGACATCTCATCTATTGATGCCAAGCGGTTTCCAAATATATATTTAGAAGGGATATTTACTGATCAGAATAATTACACACCACCGCAATTAAAAAATTGGCGTGTTTCTGCTGGCGATGTGCCAGAAGGGGCGCTGAATCCTAACCTTTCGAATATTGCATGGCGCGATAGCTTAAGACAAGGCGAACAATTTAGATACAATATAGGGTTTCAAAATGTATCGGTGTTGCCTTTTCCAGCCAACTTAAAATACCAAGTTAAAATCTTTAATATAGATACTAGAGATACGGTTTATGATTCAACCTATTATTATGGTTCGCCATTGAATGCAGGGCAGTTCTTTCCGATTTCAACAACACTTGCAACCAACAAAATGAGCGGTCGTTATGCCTATTTGGTAAAAGTTAATTTTGATGCGTTTTCGAAAGCAGAGATGCCAGAACTTTCGTTGGTGAATAATTCAGCCATTCGTTACTTCGAGGTGTCAGAAGATAAGATTAATCCACTATTAGATGTTACCTTCGATTCAAGACATATTTCGAATGGTGAAATTGTTTCTGCCAATCCTGTAATATTAATCTCAAGTAAAGATGAGAATGCTTACAATTGGCAGATAGATAGCAACGGTATTAAATTGTGGTGGAAGAAACCAAATTCAACACAATTTGAGAGAATAGATTTTGATAGTTTTGATATCAAATTCATACCGGCCAATTCTGTGAGTAACATAGCAAGAGCAGAGTTTTCTCCTAAAAATTTACCAGATGGTATTTATACTTTAAAAGTACAATCAAACGATGCCAATTTGAACAATGCTGGTTCAACAGAATATCAAATTAATTTCACAGTAGTCAATCAAAAATCGGCTACGAATTTTTATCCTTATCCAAATCCATTTACCTCGGCCATGCGCTTTGTATTTACGCTAACAGGTAACGAAGTGCCTGATTATATCAATATAAAAATTATGACTATACAAGGAAAGGTTGTGAAGGAATTGAACAAGGATGACTTAGGCAATATCCATGTGGGTTCTAACATTACGGATGTTGTTTGGGATGGTACCGATCAGTATGGCGATAGATTATCGAATGGGGTTTATTTATATACGGTTACTATCAAATCGAATGGTGAAGATATTACCCAAATAAATTCAGATAATGTGAGCAATGATTTGAATGCTGACAAGGCCAACAATAATTTATTTAAACACCATACAGGTAAAATTGTGCTCTTGCGTTAATGTTAAAATATTTATCTAAAATATTGTTATTACTAGTACTTGTGATTAGCATGGGTTTAAAGCCACCCACGCATAACATCACATTGCTACAAAAGTATGGCGCAGATGAAATGCGAGAAATGGGTTGCGATACCATGGCACATGTTATATTTTGGAGAAAAATAATGAATTTACACCACGACAGTTGTTTAATAAATGTGCACAGCTGTCGCAAAGTTTTAACCACCTACCCTGCGGTGAATTGGAACACGCATAGTGTTAACAAGCGGCTTTCCCTTGCAGATAGTTTAAGAAGATTAAGTGGTATTTATGATAGCAGCCGTGTTGTTGGCACCATGGGTAAGCGTTTCTTTTATGCATTTGAAAAAGTGGCGCCAAAAGTGCCATTGGGCATTGAAGCCTTTGAAAGAAACAACGTGAATGGTTGGTATGCCAAAGCGATATTGTTAATTGAAAGTCCTAACCAACTTCAAAAATCAACCGCCGGTGCTTATGGTCCTTTTCAATTGATGAAAGGTGTGGCAAGAAGTTACGGATTAAAGGTTAATAAGAAAAAGGATGAGCGCGCCAATTTTAACCGTTCTGCCTACGCAGCTAGTCAGCTCATTAAAACCACCTGTATACCTTATACCAAATTGATGTTAGACGCCCGAGGCATTGCTTACAATGAAGATGATTTGTGGTTTAGATTAGTGGTGATGCATGTTTACAATGCAGGTGCTGGCAATGTTAGCGTGGCATTAAATGCCATTCAGCAACCAGCGCAAGGAATGGGCTTAATAAAGCAACTTTGGACAACCTCTGCTGGCAGATTTCAAACATCCTCCCAAAACTATTCTCAACTCATTCTAGCCGCTTTTCTAGAGTATGATGAACGAGTGGATAATAAAGGGAAATAAATCCCATTAATGGGCGTTATTTGATTAACGAATAATTTATCATTGCATTTCCATAAATGAATCTCTCAAAATCAGTACACTTATTTGATTATTTAATTCAACGTTTTTTTTGCTTGGCAATGGGTCTTTATAGCACCTGTTTGCTTGGTCAGTCGCCTGTGCTAATTAAGGATTGCGATCCAACTAATAAGTCGTCCAATCCTAAGGAACTCATTGTGGTTGGCAATCAACTTTATTTCTCTGCCAACGATGGTAAAAGCGGCACCGAACTTTGGAAAACCGATGGTACACCGAATGGCACCGCAATGGTGAAGGATATTTGTCCAGGTGCTGGGCATTCAAATCCAATGTATTTAACTGTATTAAATGGGCAACTTTATTTTACTGCATTTGATGGGGCCCATGGCACTGAATTGTGGAGGTCGGATGGAACAATAGAGGGTACCTATATGGTGAAAGATTTAAACAACGGTTCTGGTAGTTACAAACCCATCGATTTAGTAAACTGGAATGGCTTACTCTATTTTTATTTAGATAAGGTGTTATACACCTCTGATGGTACTGCCCAGGGTACCGCAAAGGCAAAACAACAAACCTTGCCAAGTACAAAGCCGAATCTAACAGCAGCCATCAATGATATGGGTATTGTAGCTTTTAAAGATGTGAGAGTTGGGAATGAATTGGGCATTTATAATTTTAAAACCAAGGGCACCACTCTGTTGAAAGATATTTTTTCAGGTATTAACTCCTCAAATCCGCATCATTTTGTAAAATTCAAGGCGCATGTTTTTTTTGTGGCCGACGATGGCATTAATGGTGATGAATTATGGTATAGCAATGGCAAATCAGAAGGCACACTTTTATTTAAAAATATTCATGCTGAAGGTAATGGTTCATCACCCTATCAACTTACGAATGTCGAAGGCACTTTGTTTTTTGCTACTTCAAATGATGGAGCTAAACTATGGAAAACCAACGGACAACCCAATGGCACGTTACTCATAAAAGATTTATTTCTGCATAATACAGATGCTTCCCTACAAAATTTAACAAGTGTTAAAGGCATATTGTTTTTTATAGCAGACAATGGAAAAGATTCTGCAGAACTCTGGAAAAGTGATGGTACTGAAAAAGGAACGGTAATGATTAAACCATTAAAGTATATTGGTAATTCTGCATTGCCTCAGTATTTAACAGCCGTAAATGGGCTACTTTTTTTTAATGCAAGCGATAAGGCCAATGGACATGAATTATGGAAAAGTGATGGCACTTCCGCTGGTACCATAATGGTTAAAAATATTAATCCACGAGAAGCGTCTTCTGAGCCACAGCATTTAA
>CAJBKH010000211.1 GCA_903953615.1 uncultured Bacteroidota bacterium | reverse complement strand
GTTTGGGCGGTGTGTTTAGAGAAGCTGCTACATTAGCAAAGAAATACGGAAAAGACAGGGTGTTTAACACACCAATTCAAGAAGCATATATTGTTGGGTCAACAGCTGGAATGAGTGCTGTAGGGTGCAAACCAATTGTCGAAATTCAGTTTGCCGATTACATATGGCCAGGCATTAACCAATTGGTTGAAGAAGTTTCTAAAAGCTGCTATTTATCGAATGGTAAATACCCAGTACAAACATTAATTAGAATCCCAACAGGCGCATACGGTGGCGGTGGTCCTTACCACTCAGGCACTGTAGAAAGCAGTATCCTTCAAATCAAAGGGATTAAAATTGTTTACCCAAGCAATGCAGCAGACATGAAAGGTTTGTTAAAGGCCGCATTCTACGATCCAAATCCAGTGGTGATGTTCGAACACAAGGGCTTGTATTGGAGCAAAGTACCTGGTACAGATTTGGCCAAATGCCCAGAACCCGATGAAGATTATATTATTCCACTAGGCAAGGCGAGAACTGTTTTAGCAGCCGATGCATCTGCCGTTAAATATGGTGAATCACTAGCTGTTATTACTTATGGAATGGGTGTACATTGGGCTTTAAATGCCGCGAAACAATTTGAAGGTAAAATTGAAATTATAGATTTGCGAACTTTGAATCCTTGTGATGATGAGGCCATTTACAATGCCGCTAAAACGCATGGCAAAGTGATGGTTCTAACAGAAGAAACACTTCGCAATTCATTTGCCGAAGCCATTGCAGGCAGAATACAATTAAATTGTTTTAATTATCTAGATGCTCCAGTTCAAACCATGGGATCAGCTAATTTACCTGCAATTCCTCTGAACATTGGTTTAGAAAAAGAGATGTTGCCTAATGCAGATAAGTTAGCGTTGGCCTTCGAACAAATGCTATCTTACTAATTCGTTATTTTCAGAATGGCCAAGAATAAACTTAAAAAATTCAACGAATACGAATCGTTTACCAATACCTATGATGCAAGAAATCAATTCAAAGGTAAATGGCATACCGAAGTATTTAAAAACAATAATCCCATAACGCTAGAATTGGCTTGTGGCCGAGGTGAATACACCGTGGCATTGGCGCAAATGTATCCTGAGCGAAATTTTATTGGGCTCGATGTTAAGGCTTCGAGAATGTGGCAAGGTGCTAAGTTTGCATTGGAAAATAATTTACCTAATGTGGCCTTTTTACGCATTCAAATCGACTTCCTAAATGATTTTTTTGCCAATGGTGAAGTGGAAGAAATTTGGATTACTTTTCCTGATCCACAACCCCAAAAAACCAGAGAAAAACAGCGTTTAACAAGTCCTAAATTTTTAGAAAAATATGCCCTGTTATTGGGTAAATACAAATTTATTAATTTAAAAACAGACAGTGATTCTCTGTTTAAGTATACCCTCGACACCTTGGTAGACAAGCCTGTTCAAATTAATGAGTTGTATTTAAACATTGATGAACTTGACGAGATGAAACCTGAATTGAAGGTGAAAACCTATTATGAAAAAATGTGGCGCGAAAAAGGCATTATCATCAAATATCTAAAATTTCAATT
>CAJBKH010000210.1 GCA_903953615.1 uncultured Bacteroidota bacterium | reverse complement strand
GCTCCACCAAGCAATGCCATAGGCTTATGACCTGCATTTTGGAAATGGGTAAGGGTCATTATTTGCACCAGATTACCTACACCTAAAGAATCGGCTGTAGGATCGAAACCAATATAACCGGTGACCATTTTTGAGTTTAATAGGTTTTCGGTTTCGGGCATTACGTCCTGCAACATATTGCGCCAGCGCAATTCTTCAATAAAATTTTGTTTAACGGTACTCATCTGACAATCGAGGCACAAAGATAATCGCAATTGTTATTACATTTGTATCCAATTTGAATTTCCTGGCCCACTATTTTTTCGACAGAACCGACGATATTCATCACAATGTCGGATTGATTTTACCTGATTTATCGCGCAATTTTTGCAAAGGCCATTTAAATCTAAAACAAGACTTTGAAGGCAATGAATACAATGCTCTTAAAACTGGTAGTTTAAAGCATCTGTCTAAGGATAAACTATTTCACCAATCAGAATTTTTTAAAAATGCGCAAAAATCGGTTAGTGATTTGCTAGACAAAGATGCCCTTTGGCCAAGAAAATGGTTCTTAAACCATGTTCTAACTGAAATTATGTTGGATCGGGTACTGATGGATGCACACCCCCAATTATGTACCGATTTTTATAAGGATTTAGGTAAGGCCGACCCTGATATTGTTACAGATTTTTTAAAACAGGGGGGTGTTGTAAATTACCATTTATTCAAAGAACACTATTTAAAATTTCTAGAACATCAGTTTATTTTTAATTATCTGCACAATGAAAAGCTAATTATTGCGTTAAGCAGGTTATATTTGAAAGTAGGTATTCAATATGCGTGGCAAAAAGCAGATGAAGATTTATTAAATCGCCATTTTGTAGCAATTTTGGACATAATTGCCCCTCAAGTTGACTATTTGACTAAAGAATTAAAACTAAACATTGATGAAAATAACAAACAAATGTAGAAATTTGAACCTTTCTATGCAGAAGCAATTATTAATAATCGCTTGTTTATTTAGCGTATTCAAAGGTTTCGGCCAAAATGCCACAAAGTATAGCAATGAGTTTCTACAAATTGGTGTAGGCGCTCGTTCGTTGGGTATGGGTGGTGCAATGATAGCATCTGCCAATGATGTGTATGCTGGCTATTGGAACCCTGCTGGTCTTACAAAAATTGACAAAAATTCGCAAGTTGCATTGATGCACGCTTCTTATTTTGCAGGTATTGCCAACTATGATTACGGTGCGTATGCTACCAAAACAGGCAGTAAAAGTGCGCTTGGTATCAGCGTGGTGCGATTTGGTGTCGATGGGATTGCCAACACATTTGATTTGATTCGCAACGGAGAAATCGACTATACCAGAGTAACCTCCTTTAATACAACAGATTTTGCAGCCATTGTTTCATATGCGCAAGAAGCAGATATTAAAGAATTGAGAAACATTGATTTTAGTTGGGGTGCCAACATGAAAATTATACACCGTAAAGTAGGTCCTTTTGCGAATGCTATTGGTTTTGGCTTTGATGCTGCGATGCGCATGGAAAACACCAAACAGAACTGGGCTTTAGGCGTGGTAGTAAGAGACGTTACCTCCACCTTTAACAGTTGGAGATACACTTTTACAGATGCTCAAAAAGATGTTTTAGCGGCTACACAAAATGCCATTCCTAAAAATACTTTAGAAATTACTTTGCCAAGAATCATTGGTGGATTTGCAAAAACATGGGAAAAAAATAATTGGATGTTCTTAGCCGAATTGGATGCCAATATTACCTTAGATGGCAAGCGCAATACCTTGGTAAAAACAAATCTTTTAAGTATTGATCCTTATGTTGGTGGCGAAATCGGTTATAATATCAGCGATGAAAACAAAGTATATTTCAGATCTGGTTTAAATAATTATCAGCAATATACGAATAGTAATGGCAAAAAAGTACCTAGCATAATGCCCAATGTAGGGGTTGGTATTACCTTGGGTAAGTTTACAATCGATTATGCACTTACCAATTTATCTGCAGTTGCTGGAAGTGGTCCTTCGCTATACAGCAACGTGTTTTCTCTAAAATTGGCCATCGACAAAGACGGTAGAAAATAGTATTAAGAACAAACTATTGTTTCTTTGCAGGGTTAATATATTTACATGATGATAATTTCTATGATTGCTGCGATGGACCGCAATAGAGCCATTGGTTTTAATAATAATTTATTGTGGCATTTGCCCGATGACTTTAAATGGTTCAAAGAAAAAACCAAAGGCAAGCCCATGATTATGGGTCGTCATACCATGCTTTCGTTGGGGAAACCATTGCCAGGAAGAATGAATATTGTGGTGTCTTCTACCAATCAATATATCATCGATGGTTACGTATATGCCAACTCGCTCGAGAATGCGCTTACTTTGGTTCCAGAAGGCACCGAAGAAGTAATGATTATAGGTGGCGGTCAGGTTTATAAACAGATGCTAGAAAAGGCTGATAGGCTTTATGTTACAGTTGTTGATCATGAATGGCCCAATGCGGATACTTATTTTCCTGAGTGGAAAAAAGAAGAATGGCAGACCAGCTACTCAGAGCACCATGCCATTGATGAGAAGCATGCTTATGCTTTTGTATTAAAAATTCTAGATAGAATCTGAATATTAAATCTTAATGGGTGTAAGTGTATAACCCGCTTCTGTTAATAGTTTAATGAGCCCTTTATCTCCACTCAAATGACCCGCTCCAACGGCCACAAAATAAGATTCAATTTTCATATGCTCTAACAAAAAATTGGCCCACTTCTGGTTTCTATTGTCCAATAAAGCTTCTTTTAAATAGGCAAATTCTGGTGAGGTTTCTAAAGTTAATCGATACAATTCCGAAGAACTCTGACTGTCATAAGCATTTTGCAAAGCTTTAAAATCATTTTTGGTTTTTTCATTTTCCTTACAAAACTCCAATAGCCACGCTGCTTGCGTTGGCAGAGGAATACTTTTTAATAAGCTATCTTGAAAAGCAATGGTTTCTAAACCCATGATAGGTTTGCCGGTTTTTTTAGCCATTTCCACTATTAAAAAATCAATGGGCAAACCTTTACAACCTGTGAAACTTGGAGCCATGTACAAAGTACTTAATAAATCAATGGGCGATTTACTATCTAAATTGGCCAAAGAATCATCTAAAAATTGACGACAAGCAGCATCAATAATTCCATAATCAGCAGTTGAAAATAATTGCACTAAACTTGCACCAGAAGGTTGCATTGACTTGGCAAACATGGCCATTAACACTTTTATGTCGCTTAAGTCAATCTCTAGGGCTACTTGAGAACTTGCCTTTATGGCACTCACTAAAACTGGTTTATTAAAAGAGGCAGCTTTGCAATGGTAATGAATGGTTCCAAATAAATAACTCGGCTTTGTTAAACCATTGCCACTTACTTTCCATAAAATACCATCATTTTGAGCATTTGAACCCAAACTAACGCCAAGCAATAACAGAAGTGATAAGATGTG
>CAJBKH010000209.1 GCA_903953615.1 uncultured Bacteroidota bacterium | reverse complement strand
TCCTTTTTATCTTGTTCAATGCAAACATCGCATACACCACATTTTTCTTTTGAATCTTCATTAAAATACTGCACAAGGAAATTGCTTCTACAGATTTTACTGTTATGTGTATACGCATTTACAGCGTCAAGCTTTTCTTTATACCGTGCTCTTAAAAAGACAATTTTTTCCATCGAAATATGGATGTTAGGGAATCTGTTTTCTAACATTAATAATTTAGATTCACCATTTTGTTGAACATAATCAATAAGTTCAATTTTCATTAATTTCTCAAGTTGTTCTTTGACCCATATTTCCGTTTTTTTTAACCGAAACGCAATTTCTCTTTCAAAAATATTGGTATAAAAATCGAACATGCCACCATAGGAACGCAGTAATACTTTAAATAATTCATCAATAATCGGATGTTTAAGTTGCCATTCGTAAAGTGTTTGATAGTCGCATAAAATTTTGATTCTAGAGGGAGAATGAATGGCTTCAGAAAGTTGTAAATAGCCTTCGCCTTCTAATATTTTCAAACAATTGTAGACGCTTAAATAATTGAGTTTATAAAACTCCGAAAAACTATTTAGGTCGAAGTTGTAATTTTCGCCGGCACCCGATCCAAGTGCAATTTTCAAATAATTGCAGGTCAATTCATAAATGCGTTTTATTTGGTCTGGCTCGGGATATTTTGATAGAATGTTTTCGGCATCTTTTAAATCATCTGCAGGGTGGTGTAAAAACACACAATACGACTTCTTACCATCTCTACCTGCTCTGCCTGCTTCTTGGTAATAGGCTTCTAGGGTTTCAGGTTTGTTTTCATGTATTACAAAACGCACATCTGGCTTGTCAATTCCCATACCAAAAGCATTGGTACAAACCATCAATCTAATTTTATTTTTCTTCCAATCTTCTTGTTTTTTATTGCGTTCTTTCGATTCAAGTCCTGCATGGTAAAAATCGGCACTTATATTTCTTTGTTGAAGCAACTTTGTAATTTCTACTGTTTTTTTTCTACTTCTTACATATACCAAGCCACTGCCCTTAATCCTATTCGCGATATGGGCAATTTTTTCGATTTTATTTTCTTCGTGTTGTACAATATAGGCAAGGTTTTTTCTTACAAAACTTTGGGTAAAAAGTTGTGGTTTTTTAAGTTCAAGTTTTTCGGCAATGTCTCCAATTACAACTTTTGTTGCGGTAGCTGTAAGTGCTATGCAGGGAATGCCTTTGTAGTAATTTCTAAACTCAGCAATCTTTAAATAGGGTGGTCGAAAATCATAACCCCATTGGGAAATACAATGCGCCTCGTCTATGGCCACCATGCTTACTTTTATATGATGTGCATAGCCTAAAAAATGTTGGCTTAATAAACGTTCAGGCGAAACATATAAAAATCGGTATTTACCATTGATACAATTCTCAAGTTCAAATTCAATTTCTCTTTTACTCATGCCACTGTATAAAGCAACAGCCATGATATCGCGTTGCTTTAAGTTTTCGACCTGGTCTTTCATTAAAGCAATAAGTGGTGTTACGACCACACAAACGCCCTCCATCATTAGCGCAGGAACTTGAAAACACACAGATTTCCCGCCCCCCGTTGGAAGCAAGGCAATGGTATCTTTTTTATCCAAAACACTTTGAATGATGTCTTTTTGTAAGGGACGAAAAGCAGCGTGTCCAAAGTATTTTTTTAATATGTTTTCGGGTAGTTCCAAAATTGAATATTTGAAGGAGCTAAGGTAAAATAATTATGGTAAGGAGAAAAAAAAATCCCCTTGTTTCACAACAAAGGGATTTCCTAAGAAAGTAAGGATAAACTTATTTTACTTTACCTGATAAGTCTGCACCTGCTTTGAATTTAACAACTTTTTTAGCTGCAATTTTAATTTCTTTACCTGTACGTGGGTTACGACCAGTTCTAGCAGCTCTTTTAGCTACTGAAAAAGTACCAAAACCTACAAGGATTAATTTGTCACCTTTCTTTAAAGCGCTAGTAGTAGCTGCAATGAAAGAATTTAAAGCAGCCTGAGCTTGAGCTTTAGTTACGCTGGCATCACCTGCCATTTTGCTGATTAGATCTGATTTGTTCATAATTTAAACTTAATTAATTTTATATTATTTTATTTAATTCGTGGACTCAAAAGTATTGTATTGTTTAGTAAAATCAAGCACTTACGCATATTTTTTTTTCAAAAATATTCACAAACAATACACAATTATTGATTTATTTTTTTAGAATATTTTATAATGTGTTGAATTATAGCACTTAATGAAACTTTGTTTTGCTTGTTTATATCGATGGTTAAGCTTGCTTTTTTATAGAAAGGCACTCTTTTTTTGCTTAATTCTTGAAGTTTTATTTTTATTTCTTCCTTTGAAAGCCCTATAAACAAAGGTCTTCGGGTAATATTTTTCAAAATTCTATCCGAAATAATATCTAAAGGGGTATTAATCCAAATAACAATTCCATTTTTTTTCATCCATTCCATATTGTCGAAAAAAGTTGGTGTACCGCCTCCACATGAAATTAAACATTTGTTTTTGAATTGCGTTTCATGCAATATGCTGCGTTCAATGTTCCTAAAATAATCTTCACCATCTTCCATGATAATGGTACGAATGATTTTTTTTTCTTGCTTCTCGATTACCTCATCCAAATCTATAAATTGAAGTTTTAATGTTTGTGCAATTTTCCTGCCTAAAAAAGATTTGCCGCTGCCAGGCATTCCAACAATATAAATTTTCATCTTTAACTTGTTAATTTAACCCGAGGATCTAAAACAGCATACAATATATCTACTAATAAATTTACCAGGACGAAAATGCAAGCAATAACTAAAACGGCTCCCATTACAACAGGCAAATCGCTTTGTTGTAGTGCATCGATTGTTATTTTTCCTAAACCCTTCCAATTAAATACATATTCTATAAAGAAGGCACCTGCAAGTAAACTTGCAAACCATCCACTCGCTGCAGTAAGCACAGGATTAAGTGCATTGCGCAAAGCATGGTTCCATACAATGCCTAATTGACTTAAACCTTTCGCTTTAGCAGTTCTTATATAGTCTTGTTGCATCACTTCAATTAGATTGCTACGTGTTAACTGCATTATAATAGCATAAGGACGTATACCCAAAGCAAATGCAGGAAGCCAAAGATGATTAAAAGCAATAAAATGTTCGCCTGTCTCAGGATTGATTTGATACAAACTGCCTGACATTGGCAAGCCAGTATAACTGTGTAAAACGTACCCAAATAACCACGCAATAATTACAGCAACAAAAAAAGAAGGTAATGAAATACCTAAGGTAGCAATGGTTAAACAAATTTTATCGGCAATGCTGCCTGGATTGAGCGCAGAAACTATGCCGGTACCTATCCCTAATATTAAGGCAAGACCCATGGCCAATATGGCAAGCACGCCCGATCCAACCAAGCCTTCGGCTAAAATAAGGCTAACTGGCTTTCGCGTTTGATAACTGTTCCTTAAATAAGGCCATTTAATTAGTAAACTAGATTGACCAATTTGAAGCCTTGTGCCGTTATACTTTTTTAAACTCTCGGTACTACCAATATTGAGAGGGGATAAATCTTTAAGATATAAAACAAATTGGGCAGTGTGACTTTTGTCTAAACCCATTTCCGAACGCATAGCAGCCTTGGTTGCCTCATCAGCGCGCTGCCCAGCAGTTATTTCTTCGGCAGATGGAAACAAAATAAAAAGTGTGAAAATTAGGATGATGACACCCATTAAAATTGCCAACCCTGCCAATATTTTTTGGATGAAATACCGAAGCATGCTTATTGCATTAGTTTTTCAAGCTTGCTAATCTTAGGAATATTTCTAGAACTCCATTTGCCCATCACACATGCCTTGTGCCAAAAAATAACACCTGGATTTGAACGCATCATTGTTTTTAATAATACATTGTCTGCATTGTTGAATTTGAACGGCAACTGATGTTCTGATGCAAATACATCGGCATCTTCTAAACTCGAGGACGTAACCGCATATACAGGTAATCCTTTTGCTTTTGCATCATTGGCTAATTGTTGTATATCTGCCCATGCATCTTCATTGGCTTTATCCAAATCGCCACTAATAATTAGTATTTGCCAAGAATTACTGTTAAGAATAGAATCTTTAATATTAACGTCATTCTCATCGCGTTTGCTAAAATCAAAATCATGTATTGGCGATTTCCAAGCTTTAATGATGATTGAATCTTTTCTGTCTACATATTTCCATCCATCAGCAGAAGCTTTAGCATAAGCATCCAACATGAAAGGTTTTTTAACACCATCTTTTTCCATGATGAATAACAATTGAACAGAATCTCTGTCGCGCATGCCAGCAGGTGGCACCATTAATTCTGTAATATTGTTGCCCACTTTGTAAGGTAAAAAATCCCAAACTGGTAAATAACTATTGCAATAAACAGCAAAAGCAGTTGAGGCAATTGTTATGATCGACATTGCATTCCAACTAAATAGCGGAGAGAACAAGGGTACAATGTGTTTTCTTCTGAAAAACAAAAAGACAATTAAGACAAGTAATACTAAATCTTTGTAAAAGGATGTCCATGGTTCTAATTTAATAAAATCGCCAAAGCAACCACAATCAGTCACCTTGTTGTAGTAAGCACTATACCAAGTCAAGAAAGTGAAGAATAAAATAGTAATTAAAATGGTCCATGCAGTTAGTTTTGGTTTCCAACCTATTAAAATAGCAAAGCCTAATACAATTTCAAGGATACATAATATCACAGAGAATAAAACTGAGAACGGTTTAAGTGCTCTAAAAAAGCCTACCAAAAAATGCTCAGGATGAACAATGGTATATACGTTCAAAGGGATAACTTCTTCTAATTTGTTGTTGTTAGAAACGGTAAAATTATCGCTGAACAATACACTGTCGGAGCCACTCACTGCGGATAATTTTACTATGTGTTGGTCGTTTTTATCCTTCAGTCTGTAGCGGTGTTTAAATAAATTATTGTCATCCAATACCACAAATACATCTGTTGAAAGTGATGTGGTAGTGTCAATAGTTGAAGTGGTGTCTTCAGAACTTTCTGAGTCGGTAGTCGTTACTTTGCTGACAAAAGAACGGTTCAATTGCAAATATTTAAAACTGTCTTTTGCATTTAAGTATATCCATGAACTATCGAGATTGCCATAATTATCGCTAAAAGATATTAGCACAGAATCTTGCGTTCTTTGAAAATCAGAAGCAAATACATCAAAATATTCATTGAGTTTTATACCAGTTCCTTTCGGATCATTACTTTTAATAAAGCCGGAAAACATGAACAATAATCCAACAAAGATTCTGGCAGCTGAGGTTAATATTTTTATCATTTTGGGTTATGTAGGGTTATTAATGCAAATATAGCATAATTCATCATATCTCTGTAATTGGCGTCAATGCCTTCACTTACTAGTGTAACGCCACTATTGTCTTCAATTTGCTTGGTGCGATTAAGCTTCATTAAAATTAAATCTGTAAAGCTGCTTACGCGCATTTCGCGCCATGCTTCACCATAGTCGTGGTTCTTTTTTAACATCAATGCGCGGGTGGTTTCAACTTCTGTATCGAACATGGCCATAATTTCTACTGCTGTAAATTCATTGGTGTCTTGCCAATGTTTCAATTGTATTAAGCCAATGATGCAATAGTTATAGATGCCAATAAATTCGGTTTCAATACCTTCATCTACCAAACTCATGCCTTTGTCTTCTATACTGCGAATGCGGAGTGCCTTGATTAGAATTTGATCTGTTATACTCTTAGGTCTTAGGATACGCCATGCAGCACCATAATCGGTGTTTTTATTGTCGAATAATTGACGACAGGTTGTTATTTCAGAATTGTATTGTGTTAAAGTATGATTCACTTTCAGGGATTAACGATTAGATTTGCAAACATAAGTTTATGGACATCAATTTCAAACCCTATTCGTTGAATATTAATAAGAACCTATACACAATTCATGAACCAAAAGTAATGGGTATTTTAAACGTTACTGTTGATTCGTTCTATGATGGTGGCCAATATGGGACGATTGATTCAGCACTCCTTCAAGTTGAAAAAATGTTGAACGATGGCGCCCATTTTATCGATGTTGGTGGTCAGAGCACACGCCCTGGCGCTGATGAGATAGCAGAAGCATTAGAAATAAAAAACACAAGCGAAATAATTCAAGCCATTAATAAACGTTTTCCAGAGGCAATTATCAGTATTGATACCTATCGACAGGCGGTTGCTAAAATGGCTGTAGAATCTGGGGCAACTATTATAAACGATATAAGTGCAGGGGAGAATGATGTCAAAATGTTACCTTATGTTGCAGAAACAAAATTGCCTTTTATTGCAATGCATAAACAAGGCAATTCAAAAACAATGCAAATCAACCCCCAATATGAAGATGTCTGTACCGATGTGATGGCTTATTTTGTAAAAAAGAAACATCAACTTACATCACTTGGCATCAAAGATATTATTGTTGATGTTGGTTTTGGTTTTGGAAAAACGCTAGAACACAATTACGAATTACTTAAACAACTTTCTATTTTTCATGCGCTTAATAGCCCAATACTGGTAGGTGTCTCGCGCAAAGGGATGATATGGAAAGCCCTAGGAACAAGTCCTGAAAAGGCCTTAACAGGCACTATAGCGGCCAATACAATCGCACTTTTACAAGGTGCACATATTCTCAGAGTTCACGATGTGAAAGAAGCGAAGGACGCTATAAAAATTGTAGGCATGTTAAAGTGATTGCTAGAAGGATAGAATCCTAAATTCTCCCAACACTTCATTAGTCATTAACTTAATGATTAATAACTATCTAGTAGTATGTATTGAATGGAGCTGTCAATTCACCAATAACAGGTCTTTCTATTTTGTTCGCTGCACCGCTTCCGCTGATAGGGGCATCGCCCAAAGCACCTAAGTCAAACAATAAAGTAAAACGCAATTGATCTTGTAAAGGATGTCTTTGAACCAATGGTACCAAATAGGCAGCGTCTAATCCAAATACTTTGTATCTTAAACCGAATCCAAAGGTTAAATATTTTCTGTTTCCTTTTGATTTAGTTTCGTGGAAAAATCCACCTCTCAACATAAATTGTTTCGCGTAGATGTATTCGATACCAACTGAAATGTTGTATTCTTTTAATTCTTCTTTTAATCCACCTGGTGCATCTGTAAACGATTTTAAGGCAGCGGTAATAACAGGATCATCGTTCTTTTTATAACCATCTTGAATTGGGTCGCCAGTTGATTGATCGATAGAATCGCCCGAGCCGCGGTAGTTTGACAAGTATTTAATTTGAGGCGTAGGCACTAATAATTTATTAATGTCTATCATACCTGTGATGGAATTAAATTGGTCAATATCATAAGTCCATGCAGTTCCGAGTTTTAAATTAGATGGAATAAATTCTCTAGATGTTTTGTCAGAGTATGTAATTTTAGCACCAAGGTTTTGAATCATTGCACCAAAGGTGTAATTCAAATCTTTTTTATCACCTTTAACTTTTATTTTTTTTACACCATTGTACATGGCTGATAAATCACCCGCACCACTGTTTCCAGCTTTGGGTGAAATACCATTGATGTTTCTAGTACCTGCTAAGTTTGAATGGATAAATCTTAAAGAAACACCCAAAGCCCATTTTTTACTTAATTGGGTGGCATAACAACCATCTAAGGCATACTCACTAGGATTGAAAGTTCCAAGCGGATTTCCAACATCATCTGTAAAGTTAATATCTCCAAAACTGAAGAATCTAAATGAACCGCCAATAGCAGAACGTTTATTGATTTTGCCGTAACCACTGATGTAATTATAAGATATACCTGGTACCAATTTACGCAACCATGGCGCATAAGAAACAGAAAGACCAAAATCTTTTTTCGCAAAAGCCAGGGAGGCAGCGTTCCAAAAAACAGAATTAGCATCGCCACTTGAAGCAACACCTGCATCGCCCATACCAGCTCTTCTGCTATCTGGTGTAATGGTTAAAAAAGGAACAGCAGTTGTAATAACATTTTGTTGGCCAGCTAACTGATTTCTCAATTGGCTTACAGATGTCTGTGCACTTGAGTTATAAAATTGAAATATAAAAGCCCCCGCAATAATTGCCGCTTTTGAAGTTTTTGAAATGAACATTAATTTTAAAATTTTTTGCGTAGATTTTTAATCAATAGGGCAAATATATAATTCTTTATTATAAATTAGTTTAAAATCACCAATTTTTCTATCTTTTCGGTTGATTGACCATCGTCGGTTCTAATGCTAACGCGATAGATGTAGACGCCCTTAGATGGTTTGTCATCGTAATCATCTCTCCCGTTCCAACTAATTTCTGAAACGTGTCCATTGGCAGCTGGTATATATTGATCGATGGTTTTAATTACCTTTCCGCTGATACTGAAGATGGTAATAACCACATTCAAATTCTGACCAGCTTTGTTGTGGTCAAAATG
>CAJBKH010000208.1 GCA_903953615.1 uncultured Bacteroidota bacterium | reverse complement strand
CAAATACACCATTAAACGACCGACGCGTACTTTTTACAAACGTGGAAAATATAATGTCATACTCACCGTTACCACTGTTCAAGGTTGTGTTTTAAGCGATACGGCTCAAATAAAACTAGGCGAAAAATGGAAGCCTTCTTTCTATATCAAGCGCCCTAAGGATGTATGTAATGGTGATACTTTTCATTGGGTGAACACCACAAAACCTGATAGTATTAGAAAGAAAGTTAATTTTAGATTGCAAGCCTATATCATTCCAGAAGCTGATTATAGAGATACTACTGCTCGTGTTTTTAGAGATTCGTTTATAAGCACCATACATGGAGGAAGGTATTTATTTAAATTGATTGCCAATGACAATGGCTGTGAATCGACCTCGACAGATATTGATACCTTATATGTACACGGCCCTTATCCTAAACTTTTCCCTAAATACATAGATTGTAAATACGATAAATTTTTAATCACATTAGAAACAAAATGGAGTAATCGATCATTATTTACAATTGACGATAGTATTTATAATTATACTAAACCATTCATTTATAAAATGAATCCAAAGAAGAACAATGTAATTAAGTTCAAATCTTGGAATGATACATTCCGATGTGTTGATTCAGTAATGAAAATACCCCTTTGGCCAGATTTAAAAGACCCGGAATTGGTAAGTTCTTTGAGCAGTGTTTGTGCCCCATCAATAGTTACATTGGGGTATAATAGTAAGGTGATTATAGATGGTCATTGGATATTCCCCAATGGCGATACCACCCATAAAGTAAAAACCAAATACACCTTTAACGAAGGCGGGCGTTTTATTATTAAACTAGCAGGTTACCGCGACTCAACCATGTGTCCGGATACATCAATTTTCGTTTACGATATTCAAGGGGCTGTTATCAAAGACAGAGTCATTACCTCGGGTAAATGTTTGCCAATGCAGCTTACCTTGCTCGACTCAAATTACAACAAAGACAACAATGTGCACACTTGGCAAATTGGCAACGA
Source organism: uncultured Bacteroidota bacterium (assembly GCA_903953615.1). Classification (GTDB taxonomy): domain Bacteria; phylum Bacteroidota; class Bacteroidia; order NS11-12g; family UBA955; genus JABMMZ01. The sequence goes on along the minus strand of CAJBKH010000208.1, from coordinate 21,108 downwards.
CTTCATCGATGTAAAAGCACTGAGCACCACTTACCAAGTGAATACTGTACCTGCAGGGAATGATACTGCTATTGTGGTGAGACATTTGGTGGTAGCGCCTAATGGTTGCAAGAGTCAGAAGACCTTTTACATTCCTTTTTCAGGACCAAAAATTGGCTACAAATTTAAACGTTATGCCGTTTGCGATACACCCATGTTTTATTTCGATGGGCTCATAAAAGACAGTTCTAAAACAAAATTCCCTGTCCAATTTAAATGGACCTTTAGCGATGGCACCGTTAAAAATGGCATGAAGGTAAGTGGTAAATTTAAAGTCGTTGGCATGAACTATTATACCGTTAGTTCAACCGATGTGAATGGCTGTACCACCAGTTATTATGATAGTTTCGAAGTGTCGCCCAACATGTTGCAACCATTGTTTTATGCCGATCCAACAGGCCGTTTTTGTCCACCTTTGCAATGCAAATTCTTCGATCAATCAAAAACCTTTAATGCACAAATCGTTAAATGGGAGTGGGACTTTGGTGATGGCACCACCTCTCAATTGCAATTCCCAGAAAAGCTTTACCTCTTACCAGGTAATTATGATATTACTTTAAAAGTAACCAGCTTAAATGGTTGCACCGCAATTCTTAAAAAACCGGGTTATGTGATAGTAAGTGGTCCGCGTGGTACTTACGACTTCGACAGAGGCGATGCCTGCTTGCCACACAAGGTTGAATTCCGAGGTGTAGCAATCGATTCGGCCACTATGGAGTGGGATTTAGGCGACGGGGTAGTAACAGAAGGTAATAACTTTAAACATACTTACACAAGACGCGGTCGTTACATTCCTGCATTGATATTATCTGATACATTGGGTTGTAAATATACACTGCCACCCATCGATACCATCGAGGTATTCGATTATCCTGTGGCCACTTTAAAAGCCAAAGGCTTGTGTTTCCACGAACCAATTCACGTGGCTTCAAATGCCATCAGCAACCATGAAGATCCAAGTGTTAAATCCACTTGGTATTTCAATAATTCAGTAACAAGTCCCGGCCTCGACTCACTCTTTAATTCTAAGAGTCGCGGTTATCAAAGTATACGTTTAGTGGTTGAGAATAAAGGAACCTGTAAAGACACTGTCGATGTAAAAATTAAATTGTATGCACCAACTGCACAGTTTAATCCTTCGAAACCATTGGTATGTCTGGGCAATCCTCTGAAGTTTGATAATCTTAGCTATTCCGATACCACCATTCAAGGGTACGCATGGGATTTTGGAGATACTAAGACAAGTACTGTCGATCAACCTAGTCATAGGTATACAAAACCGGGTCAATATGATGTGCAACTCATTGCAAAAGATGTATTGAATTGCGTTGATACCATGATGAAGCAAGCAGCAGGCATTGTTGGTGATACCATACCGCCAGCCATGGTGCCAATTAGAAGGGCTTCTGTTTTAAACAACCGCTCTATTGAATTGGTGTTTGCCAAATACCCAACCTTCGATTTTACAAAGTATTTATTGTACAAAGAAGCCAACGGTAAATATTTTAAAATTTCTGAAATTACCAGTCAAAATGATACCAGCTTTATCGATAATCAAGTAAACACGTTATTGCGTTCGTATTGTTATAAAATTTCTTCAGAAAATTTATGTCTCATTCAATCGCCTATCAGTGCTAGTCAAGAACACTGTACCATCGAAACCAAAGCCTATGGTAAATTAGACGCCAACTTGGTTAAGTGGAGTCCTTACATTGGTTTCGATTCTGTAGAATATTACGAAATTTGGCGTCAAGATTACAACAAGCCTGATGTATACAAATACCTTGCAACAGTAAAAGGGCATGTGTTCAATTACATCGATACTTTGATTACTTGTAACACCCGTCAAAATTATCGCATGATGGCGCATCAATACATGGGCTTTAAGGAGTATTCGCATAGTGATACGGCAACAGCTAAGCCTTATTATTTTAATACGACCTTGCCGAATTATGCATGGCGTGCAACAGTTGAAGAGGATGACTACACCAGAGTAGAATGGCTAGACAATGCTTGGAGTAAAAATGGTATGAAGGCCTATTTATTATCCAAACAATTTTCTGATGGCAGAACCTTATTTGAAAATAAATATTTCAATTTAAAGGATACCATTTTCGATGATAAGAACACCAATGTGCAGGAACACAGTTATGTTTATCAATTAAGAGGACTTGATTTATGTGGTGATACAACACCTATCAGTAATGTGGCCCAATCGATTTTATTAAAATGCTATTTTGATGAAGCCACACAAAAACCTGCTTTGATTTGGAACCATTACAACAAATGGAGTCAAGCAATTTCATTTTATCAAATTGAACAAAAAATGCCCGATGGTTCTTTTGTAATTGTCGGAAAAGTTAATGCCACTGATACGCAATTCATACACATGGATGCAGCCCAAAATTGCACACCATTTTTTAGATACAGAGTGAGAGCCATCAGCAATGTAAATGCTATATTAAACAGGTCGACCTTTAGTTTATCGAACGAGGCCGATGCCTTTCCACATTCAACTTTATTTATACCGAATGCATTTAGTCCAGATAAAAATGAACTCAATGAAATCTTTGGACCACAAGGCCAATACATCACCAAATACAAATTCCAAATTTATAACCGTTGGGGTGAAAAGATATTTGAAACCACCAATTGTATGGAAGGTTGGAATGGATTTTACAAAGATGAAAGATGCGAGCAGGATGTTTATTTGTATAGCTTAGAGGCCATAGGTGCCGATAAGAAAAGCTACAATCTTAAAGCAACTTTCCATTTGTTCCGATAGTTGCACTAGTTTAAGATTGACCCGGAATTTCGGGTTTTACCAAGATTGTTTTTTCCTGACTAACGGTTACCTTGCCTTTTTCAGCACCCTTTATTTTTCTTACAAATTTGCGTTGCGTATAAGCAACTGTTGCTAAATCTTGTTGACGCGATTTTGAAAAATAGGCAGCCAAACTAGCCGCTTTTTCGAGCACAGAATCGGGGAGTGGACTGTTTTTTTTAACTTTAACAATCACATGACTTCCACCAACATCTTTGGCATGTAACCATAGATCATCTTTATCGCTAAAGTAATTTAAAAGTTTCTCGTTGCTCTCGGCATGTTTGCCTACCAATACCTCATAGCCTTCAATTGTGAAAGGCTTATAAGGTAAATTCACTATGCCACCTTCATTGGTTTTATGCTTTACAAAGCTTTTCAGGTCGCGCATTTGTTGTGCATTTTCAGCTAAACTCAGTTGTTTTACTAAGTTGTCAATGGCTTTGGTAGCTTGTTCAACTTTTAATTCAAGTTGCTTTAAAATATAGGGTTTTGCCTTGTCCTTCTTAAAATAGGCATCTGCATTTTTCAATGCATTGAGTTTATCATCTAACTTAATTTCTATGGGTTGATTATAGTAAACATCGTTGACGATAATTTTTTTCACACCTTCGGGAATGGCATGCAAATTTGCCAATATAATATTACCTATTTCATCGTCCTTGCGCGCAACTTTTAGTTTTTCAAGTGCCGAACGGTTTGCTTTTAAATAATTTTCTTTCTCCTTTAATTGTGTGCTAAATTTTAAAACCAACTCCGCCTTTGTTGTACTAAAAATTTTTGTTTTTAAATAAACTGAAGTATAATTTGTAATGGCGTTTAATACATTGTTTTCTTGCGATTTTAAATCAAAGCTCAAGGACAAAGGCACTTCATTTATCTTAATATCTGTTGCACTGTTATAGGCTAAGAGCGTATTTTTAAAATCAGCTTCTGTTTTTATAGCGCCACTAAATTCAGCTGGAAAATATGGATATATTTCATTGAAATTTTGCAGTGATAAAAATGCCTTTTCTTCATAGATTGGCTTTATGGCTCGCACCATGTCTGTCCAAATCAAATCCTGATCGGTTTCAATGTTTTTTCTAAATTGATTGATGACCGTATCCTTTTCAAAAAGTAAAACATTGGCTTTTCTACCAAAGCATTTAAAGGCAAGGCGCAGGCCATTATCGAATTCAATGTGAAAACTTCTTTCGTATGGATGCGGCACAACGCCTATTGCTTTATAATTTACAAGTTCTTTGAACTGTGGCTTAAACAAACGGTTTTCGCCAACAATATCATTGTCAAAATTAAAGAATAATTCGCCTTTATAAAAATTGCAACGGAAAGCAAAATGGTTGAATTCAAAATAGATTTCATCTACCGAATTACTAAAACATTTTACTAAAAATTGATTAGATACTTGATCATTTAAACTGCGAGCAATACTTCCAATAATAAAACAATTATGGTGGTGCATATTGCTAATATTTGCGATTAGTAATCACCGTTAATATCGGTCAATGCTTCGCAACCCGTTTCTGTGATAAGAATGGTATGTTCGTATTGGGCAGATAATTTTCCATCAATGGTTCTTGCAGTCCAACCATCTTTTCTATCCACTTTGCAACGCGCTTTTCCAGCGTTTATCATAGGCTCTATTGTAAAGGTCATACCTGGACGAAGCAATGGTCCTGAGTTTTTCTTTGCCACATGGTCAACTTGTGGGTCTTCATGAAAACGAATGCCTACGCCATGTCCGCAAAATTCAAAAACAACACTGTAGCCATTTTTTACTGCATGCTCGTTAATAACAAAACCGATATTACCCAAGTGGTTACCAGGATAGCATTCTTTCATACCCAAATGTAAACATTCATTGGTTACCTTCATCAATTCTTTTGCGTAAGGACTTACTTCGCCTACTTCATACATTCTACATGTGTCGCCAAAGTAGCCATTCAAAATGGTGGTAACATCAACATTAACAACATCGCCAAATTTTAATTCGTAGTCGTTGGGAACACCATGGCAAACCACATCATTGGGAGAAATACAGGTGGCATGTTTATACCCTTTATAGCCTTTGGTTGCAGGTTTGGCACCATGTTGCGTCATGAACTCTTCAGCGAGCCTATCAAGTTCAATGGTCTTAATGCCAGGCTTTATAAATTGTTCAAGGTATTTAAGTGTCTCAGCAGCCAAACGACTACTGGCCCTGATACCATCTATTTGTTCTTGATTTTTAATAATAATCGCCACGGTCTCAATAATAATAAGGGTACAAATTTAAGTTAAAATAATAGGCTTAAAAAATGACTTTATTCGAAATTATGTGAAGCATCGCAAATTATCGCTTAAACAATACTTAGAAAGCGACAGACAAGGACGTGGTAATAAAAGTATTGTAATTAGTAGTTTTCAAGCGGTTTAAAAACACAGCTTCTTTGCTATAAAGCGTCCTGGCCTCAAGACGCAATAAAGTTGATTCACTAATTTGAAAATCTAGGTTTAATGAGGTGCCAAAGGTCTGGAATGCCTTATTGCTCGGAGTGCTAATTAATACCATGTTTTTATCGCTGTAATATTCGAAACGGGTCGCCATTTTTAGTTTTTTATGAAGCTTTAGTTGGGCAATAATAATAGGAGCGTACCAAGATTGAAGCCCATTTATTTTATTTAAACTATCTTTTTTTTGTTGAATACCATAGTCTAATCCAACGATAAAACCGAGTTTGTCATTCAGCTGATATTGGGTGTAGAAATTATTAAAACAGCGCAAACGTTTTGAGCTATCTGTAACTGTATGACCAAGGAAAGTGCTCCAGTTATAGGTGGTGCGATCATTTTTTTTGTAGTTGATTTGCGTGCCAAATGCGAGGGAGGGAATGCCGTTGTTAAAACCAATCTTCTGCCAACCATTTAGAACTAAGAAATTAAAATTGAAGGAATCATTTTTACTTGTAAATCCAAGTCTTAGGCCTGTTTCAAAATATGGCGAATTATCTGCTAAAATACTGCGGGTTAAATTCCAACAATCTTTGCCAATTGCGCTCTCAAATCCAATATGGGATGGCAACACACCTGCGTCGAGCCATAGCTTATGTTTTTTAGAAATTTTAAAACCAATATTGGCTTCTAGTAAGTTTTTCAAAAAGCCCTTTTCAGTAGCTAAATTGTAAGTAGAATACGTGCCACCCATCAGTGCTAAATTACTTCTGAACTTCGTTTTATTAAGACTTGCCTTCACATAGCCAATGTTCAAGTTTAAGGCATCATGTACATTGTAACTATAAAAGAAAGAAGGTCTTAAATTTTTCTCAGGTTGTCCAAAATCATAAGCGTAATAGGCTTCCATGTAGCCAGTTAATTCAATGACCTTAGTTGAATCGTTAGATGAACCTTTGATGGTTGAAAAGGAGAGCAGCAAGAAAAGTAAACCAATACTTCTCATTGCATTTAACTTTTTCTAATTAAATCTATTTTTTCTACTTTGTGATACACCAAAGGAATTAACTCCGTTATCACATCACACTTGTCTAGGCCAAACGCTTTCTCATCGGTTTGACTGAAACTCTTCAATTTAAAATAAGATTTTAGCAACAAACCTTCTCTCAATTCAAATTCATTTTCTACCGATAAGAACTTCTCGATAACTACAAATTTAAAGTCTGGTTCGGCATTGTATTTAGTTGAACCATCTGGTCGGATGTGCAAGTTCAATTCTTTTTGCTCAACTAAGTCAGCCACAATCTTTTTGAAGAACAACTCCGCTCTTGGCTGTACTCTAAATCCAATATTAATATTGACCTTTATAACCTTATCATCTATTAACTCATCAACCTCGTAGTTGAGGGTATATGGTTCATCGGTGCGGTGCAAGTGTAAAAACCAATATACATCTGCGCGTTTCGGTTTTTTAGAAAAAATTGAATTGATAATTTTTTCCTCAACTTCATGGTAATTATTAGCCTTTGTTAAATAGATAAGGTGGGTTGAGAATTTTGGAATGGTTTCATCGATGCTCAATTCTTGTATTTGTGCAGTGTATTTTTCAAGACGTGTAAATTTGGTGAGTTTATTATTGATTTTTCTACCGAAATAAACTGTGTACATAATGACAAAAAACAGGGATGAAATAATAACAGTGATGTAACCACCTTCTGGAAACTTTTTGATATTTGCAATAAAAAAGGAAACCTCAATAATGAAAAAGAAAATAAATATAAAACCGGCCAGCGCTTTGTTCCATCTTAATCTATAACGCAAGAAACAATATAGTAGTATAGTTGTCATCATCATGGCCATGGTAATGGCGAGGCCGTATGCAGCTTCCATGTTTTCTGATGATTTGAAATGTAAAATCATGAGCACGCAACCAATCCACATGATGGAGTTGATACTTGGAATGTAAATTTGACCCTTCATATTAGAGGGTTGTCGCACAGTTACGCGTGGCCAAAAGTTTAAGTTCATTGCTTCACTTATTAAAGTGAATGAACCGCTAATAAGGGCCTGTGATGCAATAATAGCAGCCGAAGTTGCGATGATAATACCTGGAATTAAAAACCATTCTGGCATCATTTCAAAAAATGGTTTTCTGCCATCAAGGTGAGTCGAACCTTGGTTAAGTAACCAAACCGCTTGACCTAAATAGTTAACGATTAAACAGATTTTAACAAAAGCCCAAGTGATTCGGATATTTTTTTTGCCGCAATGTCCTAAGTCGGAATACAATGCCTCAGCGCCTGTAGTCGCCAAGAATACACCACCTAATAACCAAAAGCCTTGCGGATAGCGAGACAATAAGTCAATAGCATATTTAGGATTTAAGGCTTTAAGAATACTTGGATCAAGTGCTATTTGAGACATTCCAACAACAAATAACATGGCAAACCAAACCAACATGGCTGGACCAAAAATAGAACCTATATAGTGTGTGCCAAATCTTTGTAAAAAGAATAGCAGCGAAAGAATAACAATAACAATTGGTACAGTTGGTATATTAGGAATTATTTTATCCAAGCCTTCAATTGCTGATAAACCCTCTACCGCAGAAACGACAGATATGGGTGGTGTGATAATACCATCGGCTAACAAGGTAACGGCTCCAATAATTGTTGGAATAATTAATTTCTTGCGGTACCTTCTTACTAATGCATAGAGTGAAAAAATACCACCTTCACCTTCGTTGTCAGCTTTCAAGGTTAACCAAATGTATTTTATGGTTGTTTGGAATACCAAGGTCCATACAATACAAGAAATACTGCCAAGAACTAACATTTCAGAAATTTCGCGATCCTCTATAATTGCATTTAAAACATAGAGGGGACTAGTGCCAATATCGCCATAGATAATGCCTAATGCGACTAATAATGTGGCTGCGGTTACCTTACTGTTTCTGTCCTTGTGTTTCATTCTGACGATGCGAGTTTATTTTGTTGCGATTTTGAAATTGAAGTGCAAATGTATATCTAGTTTGACAAAATTATTCTATTGGATGAAATTAAATTTTTGGTGTTCCAGTTGGGTATGAAAAAAAATAGATACTTGGCTAAATGTATTACCTTTGCACTTATGAATAATGAGCAATTGAAGGATATAAGAGGCCGTGTTGAGGCTTTGGGGAGGTATCTTTGACATCGAACAGAAGTTAGCCTTAATAGCAGATGAAGAATCTCAAACCCTTGCACCCGATTTTTGGAATGACAGTGCCAGGGCTGAAAAACATCTTAAAAAAATAAAAGAAAAGAAATTTTGGACTGAAGCCTATAAGCTTTGTCAAGAAGGCATATCTGACCTTGAAATACTAAAAGAATTTAGCGACGCTGGCGAAGCCACCGATGCCGAAGTGGAAGATGTTTATAAAAAAACGTTACTAGCAGTAGAGGATTTAGAAATGAAAAACATGTTGCGCCACGAGGAAGATCGTTTGGGTGCTGTGCTTACAATTAATAGTGGTGCTGGTGGTACAGAAAGTTGCGACTGGGCATCAATGCTTGCGCGTATGTATATTATGTGGGGCGAAAAAAATGGCTACACAGTCACTGAAATTGATAAGCAAGAAGGCGATGTAGCAGGTATTAAATCTATTACAATAGAATTTGAAGGCAGTTTCCCATATGGGTATTTAAAAGGCGAAAGTGGTGTTCACCGTTTGGTTAGAATTTCGCCATTTGATAGCAATGCAAAACGCCATACTTCTTTCGCAAGTGTCTACGCATATCCTATGATTGACGACGAAATAAAAATTGAAGTGAATCCAGCAGATGTCGATTTGCAAACCAGTAGGAGTGGTGGTGCAGGTGGTCAAAATGTAAACAAGGTAGAAACCAAAGTGCAATTAACCCACCGCCCAACAGGCATTGTTGTCGTCTGTCAAAAGGCCCGTTCACAAGGTGAGAACAGGGAATTGGCAATGCAGATGTTAAAATCGCAATTGTATGAATTGGAACTTCGCAAACAAAATGAGGCGCGCGATGCAATTGAAGCGAGTAAAATGAAAATTGAATGGGGGTCACAAATTCGCAATTATGTGTTTCATCCATATAAATTAATTAAAGATGTCAGAACAGGCATAGAAACAAGTAATGTTGGTGTGGTGATGGATGGTTACTTGGATGATTTTATCAAAGGCTATTTAATGGCCTTAGGCGGCAATATTGTTGAAAAAGGAAAAGACTTATAACATCAATTATAACTTATAATACCATTTATGGCAACAGATAGAATTAAATTAATAGAATGTCCGCGCGATGCCATGCAAGGATTTCACCATCAAATACCGACTGCTACTAAAATTGAATACATCAATGCATTGCTAAAAGTAGGTTTCGACGTTTTAGATTGTGGTAGTTTTGTTTCACCAAAAGCTGTGCCTACGCTTGCTGATACGGCCGAAGTTTTAAACGCCATTGATTTACAAGAAACGGCCACTAAATTATTAGTAATTGTAGCCAATGAAAGAGGTGCTGAACAAGCTGCTACTTTTAAACAAGTAGATTATATCGGCTATCCATTTAGTATTTCAGAACAATTCCAAAGAAGAAATACGAACCATGGAATCGATGAATCAATTGAAACTTTAAAAAATATTTTAAACATTGCCAAAAACGCAAATAAAGAAGTAGTGGTATACTTATCCATGGGCTTTGGAAATCCATACAATGATGATTGGTCGACCAAGATAGCAATTGATTGGTGTGTTCGCCTTGCTGAGCTTGGTGTTAAAACCATTAGCTTATCTGATACAATTGGTGTGGCAAATGCAGAAGACATTGCAACGATTTTTAAAGCATGTCAAAAACAATTGCCGGGCGTTGAACTTGGCGCGCATTTTCACACACGACCGGATAATTACTTGCAAAATATTGCTGCTGCATACAAAGCGGGTTGTCGCAGATATGACAGTGCCATGCGAGGATTTGGTGGTTGTCCGTTTGCTTCCGATAAACTAACGGGTAATTTACCTACCGAAGCATTGTTGTCTTATATTCGTCATATAGGCGAACCGACAGAAATTAATACAAGTGAATTTGATACGGCCTACTTGATGGCAGGTCGAATTTTTATTTAATATTTTTCAAGGTCTCTGCTTTTAATTCATTTCTGCCTTGTTCTAATAATTTTAATGCTTCGGATGTTAAATCAGGATAAGTAAGTTTCAGGGCTTGCAATGTCTCAAGTAATATATCGCCAACAATTGCGCGACTGACCCATTGGTTGTCTGCTGGAATGATATGCCAAGGTGCGTGTTTCGTACTAGTGTTTTGAATCATGTCTTCATAAACTTTTTGATAAGTATTCCAAAGCTTGCGTTCCTTCAAATCACCAAAATTAAATTTCCATTTTTTTGAAGGATCATTGGTTCTCTCTAAAAAACGAACCCGTTGCTCATCTTTACTCATGTTCAAAAACAGTTTAATAATAATTGTTCCACTTTTTACCAAATGTCTTTCCATTTCATTGATGGCGCGGTATCTGTTATTCCAAAACTTTTCGTCTATGTTTTCGATACGGTTAATGCTAGGTATGTTTTGCTTCAAAATAAACTCAGGATGTACCTTGGTAACCAATACCTCTTCATAGTAAGATCGGTTAAAAACCCCAATTATTCCTTTTGCTGGCAATGCCTTATAAGTTCTCCACAAAAAATCATGGTTAATTTCTTCAGCGGTTGGTTGTTTAAAAGCAGTTACATTGCAGCCTTGCGGATTGATACCACTTAATACATGTTTTATACAACTGTCTTTTCCAGATGCATCGATGGCTTGTAAAACAAGCAGTATTGAATGTTTCCCTTGGGCAAATAATTTATCTTGCAACTTGGCTATTTCTTCTTTGTAATTTTCTAAACTAGCCTTGATTGCTTTTTCATCTAAATAGCCAGCACTATAAGCGGGTTTGTATTTTTTTAGTCTAAAATCTTCGCCATTGCGAACCACGATTTTGCTGTCTTCTGTTATTTTATTTTGCATGGTATGTTGTTTTAAAAAGTAAAGCCAGCGCGAATAACATAAGGTGCTCCATAAATATTGTTATTGGCTGGGAATTTTAATAAATAATAGGCAGAAATATAAAATCCGCCACCTGGCGAATAGCCTCCACCTGCAAGTAAATAATCGTTCCAACCAGTGCTTGCCGTTTGATAACTATAATTAAGGACTTGGTATTCGGTTTGTAAAAAGAATTGCGAATTAATATGGTATCTAACATAGGTGTTACCCCCATAAATTTGGAACTTGGATGAGCCGTATTTGAGGTACTGATAATTAAGACCAACACCTGCTATTAAGTTCTCATTGATTTTATAACCAATTTGGGGTTGTAAATTAATGTTGAAAGAGGACATACCATTGATACTGCCACCGCCACCACCGCCACCTATATTATAAACGAGTCTTTTTTTGAAAGGTACTTTTTTCACGCTGTCACGTGAATTAAGATCGTCTGATTGGGCCTTCGAAATTGAAAACAGACCAAAAAAAATGACAAAAAAGAAAATGTTTTTTACTTTCATTGCTTGTGTGTTTCAATATTAGATTAATTTTGCATTCGAAAAAAATAAAATACAACAATGTCACAACTTCACAACTTTTCAGCAGGTCCATCCATTTTACCACAAGAAGCCATAGATGCTTCTATTGAAGGCATCAAAAATTTTGCAGGCACAGGGTTATCTATTTTAGAGGTTTCACATAGAGGCAAAGAATTTATAGCAGTTGTAGAAGAGGCACAAGCCACAATAAAAGAATTAATGGGTGTTCCAGAAGGTTATGAAATTCTATTTTTAGGAGGCGGTGCTAGCACGCAATTCTTAATGGTTGCTTATAATTTGTTGGAAAAAAAAGGCGCTTACCTTAAAACAGGTGTATGGGCTGCCAATGCTGTTAAAGAAGCTAAATATTTAGGAAATGTTGAGGTAGTAGCAAGCAGTGAAGATAAAAATTATTCATATATACCTAAAAATTATACCATACCAGCCGATGCAGATTATTTTCATTGCACCAGCAACAACACCATTTATGGTAGCCAAATGCAATCTTTCCCTGATAGTCCAGTAACCATGGTTTGTGATATGAGTTCTGATATTTTAAGCAGAAAAGTGGATGTTTCTAAATTTGGTTTAATCTATGCGGGCGCTCAAAAAAATATGGGTCCTGCAGGTGTAACTGTTGTAATTGTTAGAAAAGATATTTTAGGAAAAGTAAGCCGTCAAATTCCAAGCATGATGAATTATGCTTTGCACATAGAAAAAGAAACCATGTTTAATACCCCTCCGGTTTTTCCAATCTTTGCGATGTTGCAAAATTTGAAATGGGTTAAAAAAGTAGGCGGTGTTGAAGAAATGCAAAAAAGAGCGGCTACAAGAGCCAATTTATTGTACAGCGAAATAGATAGTAATCCATTGTTCCAAGGTAGCATTGCAACAGAAGACCGTTCACAAATGAACGCTTGTTTTGTATTAACCGATGCATCACTAGAAGATAAATTTAATGCTGCTTGGAAAGCTGCTGGTATTTCTGGAATTAAAGGTCACCGCTCAGCTGGTGGGTACAGAGCAAGTATGTACAATGCATTACCACTTGAAAGTGTTGAAGCCTTAGTAAATGTAATGAAAACTTTCAATAATTAATTTCACCTAAGAAACATGATAAAAATATTAGCCAATGATGGTATTGATGCTTCAGCTAAAATAGCTTTAGAAGCACAAGGTTTTTCGATTGACACCAACAAAGTGGCACAAGAAGATTTGCCTGCAAAACTCAATGCGTATGATGTATTGCTAGTGCGCAGTGCTACCAAGGTTACCAAAGAGGTAATGGATGCTGCACCTAATTTGAAATTAGTTGGTAGAGCAGGTGTTGGTTTAGATAACATAGACACTGCTTATGCCAAAGAAAAAGGTGTTGCCGTAGTCAATACCCCTGCTGCAAGTAGCACCAGTGTTGCCGAGTTGGTATTTGCCCATATGTTTTCTATTTGCCGTTTATTGCAGTATACCAATAGAGAGATGCCCGTCAACGGAATTGAGAAATTTAATGACCTAAAAAAGACCGCATCAGCTGGTGTTGAATTAAAAGGTAAAACACTCGGTTTAATTGGTTTTGGTAGAATTGGAAGAGAAGCTGCTCGCATGGCATTTGGCTTAGGCATGAATGTGATTGCTTTCGACCCTATGATTTCAGAAGCAGAAGTTGAAATTACTTTTCATCCTGATGCGCAAATACCAACAATTAAAAAATTGATTAAAACAGTTTCGAAAGAAACCGTCTTACAACAAGCTGATTTTGTTAGCTTGCATATTCCTGGTGGTCAAGGATACGTAATAGCTGAGACCGAACTAGCAATGATGAAAAAAGGCGCTGGTTTAATTAATTGTGCAAGGGGCGGAGTGGTTTGTGAAGCTGATTTAATAGCGTCTTTAAATGCAGGTCATTTAGCATATGCAGGCACAGATGTATTTGAGAAAGAGCCTCCAGTTAATGGTGCCATTCTAAACCTTAACAATGTTTCTTTATCACCGCATATTGGCGCAAGTACTGCCGAAGCGCAAAAGCGCATAGGTGACGAAATGGCCGAGCAAATCATTAACTTTTTTAAATAATAACTGCCTTTGCCAGAAATTTATCCTTTTAAAGCTTTACTGCCTGCGCCCGGACTTGAAAATGAAGTTTCGGCTAATACCCATGTCGACGATAAAAAGCGACAAATGGAAATCATTCAAACGAATCCAAGTACCTATTTACAAGTTGTAAAGCCCTATTTGAAGTTTGATGAAGAAAAAAATCCTGATAAACATTTTCCATTATCAAAGCAAGCAATTGATCGCTTAATAGCAGATAAAACCATGGTACAAGATACTGTGGATACTTTATACGTATATTTGCAATTAAACAAAGAAAACAATCAGCAATACCTTGGATTAATATGCAATGTATCTGCCAAAGACTATTATGATGATAAAATTAAGGTGCATGAAAACACTTTAACTGAAAAAGAAAATCAGTTGATTGATCATATCCGTATTTGCGGAGCTATAGGCGAACCCGTTTTATTGACCCATTTCGCAAATACTCAAGTTGAGAGTTTGTTAAATTTGGTGATTGAAAACCAAGTGCCAGATATTGACTTCACAGATGAAGTGAATCGCCAACACACAATATACAAGGTTCAAAGCCTAGAATTGATTGCTGATTTTAATAAAGCCTATCAAACATTAGCAAATTTTTACATAGCCGATGGCCACCACAGAAGCGCGGCTTCGGCGGGCTATTACCATAAGGCAGGTGTTGAGAATGGTAAATATTTAGCATTTTTGGTGCCAGCGAATCACTTGCACATTGATAGTTTTTATAGAGCGTATAAATCAGATGATGCATTTAATGCAAAAGATTTTATTGAAAATCTGAAATCCCATTTTGAAATCAGTGAAGCTTCAAACATGGTTGTTCCCAAAGCGCCCAAAACTTTTGGACTTTGTACATCGGCAGGTTGGTTCAATCTAAAATTCAAGGGTAGCGTTGATTCTACAAGCGCAGTTAATACCTTAGATGTCTCAATTCTCGAAGCATTTGTGTTCAGAGAAAAACTTCACATTGCCGATTCAAAAATCGATCACCGCCTTACTTATATCAAGGGTAACACACCAATTCAACACATCGATGATGAAGTTAAAAAAGGCACCTACGATGTTGTGTTCACTGTCTATCCATGTGACATTGAGGAGGTCTTTAAAATTGCCGACCAAGGTTTAATAATGCCACCAAAGTCTACTTATATTGAGCCAAAATTAAGAACCGGGCTAACCGTTCAATTGGTTTAATGTCAATATTTTATAAGTTTTTTTTTATTTTTATTGGTGCTAGTATTATCATACTAGGTATTTTATACTATGTTTGCATCAAACTAATAAACTAAAATTATGATTTATAAATCCATTCCCTCATTCCACTTCAATCTAGGTGCCTTAAAAAACCCTTTTTCTTTTCTTGGCTTTCACTTTTTTGAAAAGGAAAAGTTTTCATACATCAACTATAGTTCTTTAAGAACTTTGGTTGTAAAGAAATAAATGATTAAATTAATTGAGCGTGAAAAATATTTTTATTTTAATGTTGCTGTTTTTTATTGGCAGTAGTTTTAAACAAAATCCACAACCTAGCTTTAAAAGTTTAACGATCGCTGTTAAATACAATGGAATTAATAGAGTAGATACGCTTTTTGTTAAAAACGCCAGAAGCCCAATTTGTATCGCTGATTTTCAAAATGGAGAGAGCTGCTTAATTTCAGGTAAAGATAGTGTGATTACCTGTAATGTTGAAGATTATACAGTTGTTGCTGTTCACTAGTCTTAGAGAAGACTTATAAGTTAGGGAAATTAATTCCTCCAATTCCTGCTAATTTAGCTTACTTTTTTTGTAATGTTGTAAATAAATTAATTTATTGCAATCATTACAATGAAAAACATTCCTTCAGATTTTCAAGAGTACCTAGCCATTTATAAGCAAAGTGTTGAACAACCCGAGCTGTTTTGGGAGACCATTGCCAATGATTTTGTTTGGCGAAAAAAATGGGACAAGGTGCTGACTTGGAATTTTAGCGAACCTTCGGTAAAATGGTTTGAAGGTGCCAAATTCAATATTACTGAAAATTGTTTAGATAGGCATTTAATTGACAAGGCCGACCAAGCAGCCATTATTTGGGAACCCAATAATCCAAACGATGCGCACAAAACGTATACTTATCAATCGCTTTACACGCAGGTTTGTTTATTTGCCAATGTTTTAAAAAATAGAGGTGTGGTAAAAGGCGACCGCGTTTGTATTTATATGCCGATGGTACCCGAATTAGTGATAGCAGTGCTAGCCTGTGCAAGGATAGGCGCCATTCATTCCGTTATTTTTGGAGGATTTAGTGCGCAAAGCATTGCGGATAGAATACAGGATGCAGGTGCCAAAATTGTTGTTACTGCCGATGGTGGTTACAGAGGTACCAAGGATATTCCTTTAAAATTTGTGATAGACGATGCCTTGGTGCAATGTCCTAGTATCGAAAAGGTAATTGTTTTGAATAGAACCAATACCCCTGTGAGCATGATCAAAGACCGTGATTTTTGGTGGCACGAGGAAATGGAAATGGCCGAGGAAATGGGACTTACAACTTGTGACCCAGAATTGATGGATGCTGAAGACATGTTGTTTATTTTGTATACAAGTGGTAGCACTGGAAAACCCAAAGGTGTTGTTCATACCTGCGGTGGTTACATGGTTTATACGGCTTATACGTTTAACAATGTGATGCAATATAAACCGGGCGAGAAATTTTTCTGCACAGCTGATATTGGTTGGATTACCGGTCATAGTTATATTATCTATGGTCCTTTGGCCAATGGCGCTATTTCAATGATGTTTGAGGGTGTACCCAATTTTCCTGATCCTGGTAGAATGTGGGACATAGTAGACAAACATGAAATTGATATATTATATACTGCACCTACTGCCATCAGATCTTTAATGGCGGCTGGCAATCAATGGTTAGATGGAAAGGACCTTAGCTCATTGAAAAAGCTTGGAAGTGTTGGAGAACCTATTAATGAAGAAGCTTGGAATTGGTACAATGAAAAAATCGGGAAAGGTAAATGTCCAATTGTAGACACCTGGTGGCAAACAGAAACAGGCGGAATGATGATGTCGCCAATTGCAGGCGTTACACCAGTAAAACCAGGCTATGCCATGTTCCCTTTGCCAGGCGTTCAAGTTTTATTGGTTGATGAGAAGGGCGAAGAAATTCATGGTAATGGCGTGAAAGGAAATTTATGTATTAAATTTCCATGGCCTGGTATGTTGCGCACCACCTATGGTGACCATGAGCGCTGTCGTCAAACGTATTTTTCTACTTATCCAAATTTGTATTTCACAGGCGATGGTTGTTTAAGAGATGAGGATGGCTATTACAGAATTACAGGTAGGGTAGACGATGTTTTAAATGTATCAGGTCATAGAATAGGAACGGCCGAAGTTGAGAATGCCATTAATATGCATACAGGTGTGGTTGAAAGTGCCATTGTTGGCTATCCGCATGAAATTAAAGGGCAAGGTATTTACGCTTACGTGATTTGCCATTCAACGCATTTCGATGAAGACCTTATGCGACAAGATATTTTACAAACAGTCTCTAGAATCATTGGGGCAGTAGCAAAACCAGACAAGGTGCAATTTGTAAGCGGTTTGCCAAAAACGCGCAGTGGTAAAATAATGCGCAGAATTTTGCGCAAAATTGCCGAAGGTGATAACACTAATTTGGGTGATACCAGCACCTTACTAGATCCTAGTATTGTCGATGAAATAGTTAAGGGCAAGTACTAATCAAATCAAATTATTTCAATTTGATAACTGTTAAAGGCGCCTACTTCTCTAACATCAAGTATGACGGTTTGGCTTGGCACTTGTTCATCGTAAATCACATTGACACCTGCAATTTCATGTTTTATTTTGCTAGTATCTGCTGGATTAAAATCGGCCTCAGCCTTGCTTAAAATGAGTAGGTGGGTAGCCTGGTTCATTTTAACGCCTAATTTGTCGCGGTTTTCGAACAATACTTTTAACAAGTAGTAAAAATAGCGAGCACTTCTTTTAGATGCTTTATTCATATTATTAACAATTTTATTTCTTTCAAAGTAATGGCAGTAGCCAAGGTGACCAATTGTGTGTTTTAAAAGTTACAACGGAAAAGAAAAAAGAAAGGTATTAATTTAACGTGATGAATAAAGACCAACTTTAAATTATGTTCACAAACATAATGGAATTTTGGATTGCAAAGCCAAAAATAATTTTTAGGAATTAATGAGAAACGGGATACTGGCAGCTTAATACCAAGGTCGATTTTTTAAGTACCAATTGTTGTTTTTTCTTATCGAATAGGTAAGTCTGAAAGTAATTTTCTCTGTTGGTACAACAAGCGCCAACATAGGTTTTTAGTGTTTTAATGCTTTTATCTCTGTTGTATTTGATGTTGAGAATATAGCCGTTAAATTGAACCATTTTATAGGTGCCATTGGGTTGCAGTAGAAATAGTTCGTAATTGTCATGGGTAATCAGTAATGCTCTGTAATAAACAGTATAATGTAAAAAATCGATCAAGCCATCGCTATTAATGTCCCAAAAATAAGTACGGTCGAGTTTGTATTTCAAAGGATCGCCTTCAGGATACGTTAAACTGTCACCACTCGGGTCGTAGTCGGTGATAGGTTCCTTAAAGTAATAATTAAAAAACCAATGCTGCGGGTGGTTGATATTGGAGAGAGAATCTGGAATGGCTATTTTCAGTGCCTTTAATTTTTCTTCGTCCGTTATTTGAACACTAGGAAAAACAATGGGTAATCTTTTAGGCTCTGTTTTTTTTTCTGCAGTCAAACAAATACTGTCTTGTTGTTTTTTTGTTAATCGGTCTTGGGCATTCAACATACCACACAATTGCCAAACCAATAGAAAAAAAAGGATGCCTCGATTCATTGTTTAGTTACAAATATAAACTATTTTTATAATAGTTAATTAGCTTT
The DNA here is from genome assembly GCA_903953615.1 of uncultured Bacteroidota bacterium. Taxonomy (GTDB): domain Bacteria; phylum Bacteroidota; class Bacteroidia; order NS11-12g; family UBA955; genus JABMMZ01. The sequence continues at coordinate 2,203 of CAJBKH010000208.1, read as the reverse complement.
CAGAAGCTATTGTTTTCAATCGTTTATTATCAATCAATTAATCAAATTTTAATTTATTTTTAACCCAAACCAACTAAATTTGTAGCCATGCAAAAGTCGCGTTCACAACTTATTCAAATTGGGCATTGGGAGGGTATTTCATTTCTCATATTATTGTTCATTGCAATGCCATTGAAATATATGTATGATTTTCCACTTGCTGTTAGATTAGTTGGTGGAGCGCATGGTGTATTATTTGTGCTGTTCGCATTCGTCTTATTCAAAGCTTACAAAGATTTACCCATTTCAATTGGTAAAACCATTCTTATTTTTATCTTGTCTTTTTTGCCATTTGGCACTTTTTTTATTAATAAAGTTTTAGGGTCTTCAAAAGACATTGATTATTTAAACATGTAGTTCATCCTATTTCGGTCATATTTAGCCATTTATTTGACATTACTACTAATTTTCATTTAATTCGAGCATAATGTTATTTTTAAAGCAGAAATTTTGTTTTCTACTTTTGGCGCTTGCTTTTTTGGCTTCCCCTGTCTTTGGACAAGGTAAAATTAATACGCCTAAAATCGATTGTTTGGGCAATATTACTTCAATGAGTTATACGCCTCCAATAGGCTTAACACTCGCTTCAGCTACTTGGTATTTTGGCGATGGTGGTACTTCCACCAATAACAGTCCAACCCATGTTTACAGCGCGAAGGGAACTTTTACGATAAAGATTGATGCCGTTTTTACCAACTCATCAACACAATCAGATAGTGTGAAAATTGAGATTGTAGGCTTGCCCAATTCTTGTTTTTTTAGAATGCCCAAAGTAGATACTTGTTTAAGTAAAAATAAAATTTGTTACAAGGATACAAGTACGCCTGCAATAGCAGGACAAACCATTACTAGACGCTTAATCGTTTGGGGCGATGGGAATTTTACCACCACATCGGGCCCATCCAAGGGCGATATTATCTGTCATATCTATGCGGTTCAAGCAAAGTATACCATTAAATGCGAAGTCACAGATATCTATGGTTGCAAAAATAGCACAACCACATCAGTTGGAATTCTCAATGATGTGGTTGCCGATGCCTTTATCGAAACCAGTTGGTACGATTGCAATACCAAGCAATTGTGTGTTAAAAATAATTCAATTGGTATTAATCTTAGAGCAGCGAGTTATAAGTGGCAGGTGGATACATTCAAAGTAGATACCAATGCCAATTTCAATCCTAAAAAATGTTTCTTTTTTAAATCTTCTCGCACAGGCAATGTTTCTTTAATAGCAAGTATGAATGGTTGTTTGGACACGTTTAAGAAAGGTTTTTCGTTGACTGTCGATTCGTTGCCAAAAGCCATTGAAATGTCTGATACGGAAATTTGTAAAACCGAATCAATTTCAGCAGAGGTTGAACAAAGACAATGGGATAATTTTTCATGGACTTTAGATAACGTCCTATTATTGCCCAAACCACCCCATCAACCTTTGAGAACACTCTCGGAAATATCACCAGGCAAACATGTGTTAAAGGCCAATTTCACCAGAGGTAATTGTGTTTTTACATTGACCCGTAATTTCAAAGTGCTAGGTCCAATGACAAGTCCAAGAGCATTTGGCAATAACCAGTGTTTTAGCAATAGGCAAATGTTTTTTGTAGACTCCTCGCTCTTGGTTAAAAGAAGTAATTGCAAATTTAAATGGACCATCGAAGACCCCTATGGTGACAATTGTGTGAGCCACAGAGCCAAGGGACAGAATTTATACAAGAATTGCAATACGTCTTTAGACTGGTACACCAAGCACCAATATGCCAGTGTAAGAGACAGTATTAAGGTGGGCTATCGCGTTACAGATACTACCACGGGCTGTTCCGACTCTTCTACTATTTTTATAAAACTCCGCGACTGCCCGCCCATTCTAAAAAAAGACAGTGTAAATTTATGCAGTAATGATCCTTTTTTAATCGTGAATCCACAAACACCCATCAGTGTTACCTTTAATGGTGGAAAAAAATGGTTGAAATTCCCCGTAGTCCTCGATTCTTCCTATAGTGGCTATTATGATGTTGGCATGGTGTTCGAAACCTTAGAATCGCCCTGGGCCGAAAACTTTGGCAACGATTCTTTCAAAATACACAAGGATACGATGCACTATTTTGATACAGTTTACCGCAAAAAATTCTTACATGTGCACCGCCCTAAAATAGATACCTTTTCT
>CAJBKH010000207.1 GCA_903953615.1 uncultured Bacteroidota bacterium | reverse complement strand
GGTTTGGCACCTCGATGTCGGCTCATCACATCCTGGGGCTGGAGAAGGTCCCAAGGGTTGGGCTGTTCGCCCATTAAAGTGGTACGTGAGCTGGGTTCAGAACGTCGTGAGACAGTTCGGTCCCTATCTGTTGTGGGCGTTAGAAATTTGAGAGGATCTGACCTTAGTACGAGAGGACCGGGTTGGACATACCTCTGGTGAATCTGTTGTAACGCCAGTTGCACTGCAGAGTAGCTAAGTGTGGATAAGATAAGCGCTGAAAGCATCTAAGCGCGAAACTTGCCTCAAGATGAGATTTCTTTATAAGGGTCGTGGAAGATTACCACGTTGATAGGCTATAGGTGTAAGCATAGTAATATGTGTGCCGAGTAGTACTAATTACCCGTAGACTTACCAACTCTTTTTTCTCTTACTTTCAATTTTTGTCTTAGACCTTAAAGATATTTAAAATCTTTATGGCAACTATAGCAAGGGTGTTCACCTCTTCCCATTCCGAACAGAGAAGTTAAGCCCCTTAGCGCAGATGATACTTGTGTTAAAACTGGGAAAGTATGTCGTTGCCAAAATTATTTACTAACCCTGACCTAACCGTCAGGGTTTTTTTATGCCCTAACTTTTTTAAAATCTAACCCCATAAAAAAACATACCGATTGGTATGTTTTTTTTTCTTATGTTGCAATTCCATAATTATTGCTATCGAAATAAAGCGTGGTATTATGTTAAAATTACTGCTGTGTCTTCTAACTAAGATGCCGCTCCTACGGAGCTTCTGTGGTAGATGGTCATTTGGCACTTGCTGCTAATGGTAAAAGCATACTGCATACTGCTTACTGTCGGATGGTTGTCACCCTGTCCCGCGATAGCTATCGGGAGTCGAAGGGCTGCCTACAAATACCTTAACGAAGCAACAAACCACACCTCAACTACAAACTACATCGCAAGTAGCTGCCAACTGCCAACTGCCTACTTCATACTGCCGCCTGCCTATATTATTCCCCTTGCCTTAATCTCCAGGTACTTATTGACACTGTTCAAGGTTAGGTCTTCTGGCTTGGTTAAAATCGTTTGTATGCCCATGTTATTCAATTCCTGAGCAATGATCTTCTTCTCATTAATGGCCTGTGCTGCCAATATATTTGTGTAGATACCCTTCAAATCTTTGACTGGTTCGTGGGTCACCGCTTCTAATTCTGTATTCTCGAAAAATACCACAATCAATAAATGCTGTTTGTTTAAATTTCGCAATACTGGCAAAGCCCGCTGCATACCATATAAACTTTCAAAGTTGGTATATAAAAACAGCAGACTCCTAGTCTTAATTAAATTCTTGATGCCATAATACAACAACTCATAATTGGCCTCGAAGTTGCGCTCTTTCTGGTTGTACAAACTATTCAGTATGTTTTGCAATTGACCGTGTTTGTTATCGGCTTTAATGGCACTGCCTATCTTATCAGAGTAAGTAATTAAACCGGCCTTGTCTCTTTTTTGTAAAGCCACATTACTAATCACTAAGCCAGCGTTAATGGCGTAATCCATTAAGCTCAAGCCATTGAATGGCATCAGCATAATTCTGCTCTTATCAATAATCGTGTAAATTGGTTGTGAACGCTCATCTTCAAATTGATTAATCATCAAGCTTTGATGGCGGCCCGATGCTTTCCAATTAATCTGTCGTACATCATCGCCTCGCACATAATTTTTGATTTGTTCGAATTCATAACTCAAACCTATGCGCCTCATTTTTTTGATACCGTGTATCTTGGCAATTTTAGAAATGGTGTACAACTCAAACTTTTTCATTTGAATGATACTCGGATACACCGGCACCATTTGCGCTACAGGTAT
>CAJBKH010000206.1 GCA_903953615.1 uncultured Bacteroidota bacterium | reverse complement strand
TGAATGTAAATAATAAACTTCTTCTTAAAGGACGAATCCACATTAACTGAGGAGAAATTACATTACACGTCATCATTGCCCAATAAGCCCACCAATATGGTCCAGTAGCACGATTAATGAAAGCATATGCTTCATATTCTACACCTGAATACCAAGAAATAAATAACTCAGTAATATAAGCTGTTCCAACAATGGAACCCGTGACCATAATTACAATGTTCATATATTCTATATGTTTAGTATGAATATATGCTTCAAGTCCCATAGCCTTACGCATCACCAACATCAATGTTTGAACCATTGCAAAACCTGAAAACACAGCCCCGGCAACAAAATAAGGCGGAAAGATCGTTGTGTGCCATCCAGGGACAATTGATGTGGCAAAGTCAAATGATACAATCGAGTGAACGGAGAATACTAATGGTGTAGCTAAACCTGCTAAAACAAGGGAGACGGTTTCAAATCTATTCCAGTTTTTTGCCCGTCCAGACCAACCGAATGATAATATAGAATACATTTTTTTAGCTACTGGTTTTTTTGCACGGTCTCTAATTGTAGCAAAATCAGGGATAAGTCCAATATACCAAAACACTAAAGAAACAGATAGATAAGTAGAGATTGCAAAAACGTCCCAAAGTAAAGGAGAGTTAAAATTCACCCACAGCGATCCAAATTGATTTGGAAGAGGCAATACCCAATATCCAACCCATAAACGCCCCATGTGTATTAAAGGAAAGATACCCGCCATAAAAACGGCAAAAATTGTCATCGCTTCAGCAGAACGGTTAATTGCCATTCTCCATTTTTGTCTAAATAATAACAATACTGCTGAGATAAGTGTTCCTGCGTGACCAATTCCTACCCACCAAACGAAATTAGTAATATCCCAAGCCCAACCGATCGTTTTATTTAAACCCCAAACCCCAATTCCCGTTCCTAATAAATAGACAATACAACCAATGCCATACAAGGCAATAATTAGCGCTATACCAAAAAGGATATACCACATTCTTGGGGCTTTATCTTCAATTGGTCGGCAAACATCTTCCGTTACATCGTGGTAACTTTTATGACCAAGTATGAGTGGTTCTCTTATCGCTGCTTCTTTTTGCATGCTAAATCAATTTACTATTAATGATGTCCTTTTTTTTCTTCGTGATGAGCTATTGGCTTCTCTACTTGCAACCTTGATAGCAATTCATTGTCCTCGTTTCTAACTTTCACTTTATACCAAACATTAGGTTTAACACCAACTTCTTCTAAAGCTTGATAAGCTCTATCATTTTTTGAACTTGAATATACCGCTGATTTAAGATCGTTCCAGTCGCCAACAATAATGGCATTAGTCGGACAAGCATCTGAACAAGCAGTAGCAAATTCGCCATCAGTTATCATTCGAGACTCTTTCTTAGCCACTAATTTAGTTGCTTGAATCCGTTGGACACAGAAAGAGCATTTCTCCATAACACCTCTCGTTCTAACCGTAACATCTGGGTTCAAAACCATTCTTCCTAAATCATCTTGAGCAGGGTTTACCTCTGTAAACTTCTTATATGATGGGTATTCAAACCAATTAAATCGACGAACCTTGTAAGGACAATTGTTTGCACAATATCTTGTTCCTATACAACGATTATATGCCATTTGATTTAAACCTTCATTACTATGCGTCGTTGCTGCAACAGGACAAACTGTTTCACAAGGCGCATGATTACAATGGTGACACATCATTGGCATGTGAATCACTTTAGGGTTTTCCGCAGCAATCTCTGCCTTGTCATAGCTAAATGTATCCTTGTTTTTGCGTTGACCAATTGCAGCCTCTTCATCAGAAGCAAAATAACGATCTATACGTAACCAATGCATTTCTCGCCCTCTTCTTACCTCATCTTTACCAACTACAGGGACGTTATTCTCTGATTGACAGGCAATTAAACAAGACCCGCATCCAATACATGAGGACAAATCAACTGTCATTCCCCATCTATGGCCAATTTTTTCAACTGGATGAGCATCCCACAAATCAAATTCGCTATTTGGAACTTCTTCGTGATGCCCTTCTTTATTTAATTTCTGTAGCGTATGTGCTGGATTGTAGGCCTCTTTTCCTTTATGAGTGAAGATAGGAAGCGTCGTTTCTCTAACAATTGAATGACGCCCCATCACTGTATGATGAATTTGAGTTGAGGCAATTGCATAGGTCCCCTCTGCTTTCGCTAAAGTTCCCGTTGTATCAAACTGTAAATTACCATTCTCTGTAGAAACAAAACGAAATACATTTGCACCGATAGGCTTTAATCCTCCTTTATCATCTAGTTCGTGACCACCGTATTCTTTCGTTTGAAAAGCGGCTTTCCCAATAGCTTCACCATTAGCACCACGACCATATCCTAAGGCGATTCCCACCGTATTCAAGGCTTGACCTGGCAATGGAAAAACTGGTAATGTTACTTTTTTTCCATTTACTGTAACCGTTGCTAAATTTAGGCCATGTTCCTGATCATAGGTAGTAACAAAACCTTGTTTT
>CAJBKH010000205.1 GCA_903953615.1 uncultured Bacteroidota bacterium | reverse complement strand
AGGTAAGATTGCCCAAATTAATAAACATGCGTTCTCGGGCTTGCGACGCTCAAAAGCCTGGGCTGAAGATCAGTTGCTCTATTATTATTTTGAAGTGAGCAAAGATGCCGATAGAATTATCATTAGCAAAAATGAAAAGGGCGAGACCAAAGTTAATTTGGGGTTTAAAGTAAAAGCAGGGGAGAGAATATTGGTTAAAACTGGGCTCTCGAGTGTCGATGCCGAAGGTGCCAAAGCCAATCTTCATCAAGAACTACCGCATTGGAATTTCGAACAAGTGAAGCAAGAAGCCAATGCTGCATGGAATACAGAATTAAACCGCATTAAAACTTATGGTGGTACCAAAGACGAAAAAGTAAATTTCTATTCAGCGCTCTACCATTGCATGATACATCCCAATGTGATGAACGATGTGGATGGCCGCTACAGGGGCCGCGACAAGCAAGTGCACAAGGCCGAGGGTTTCGATTATTATACCGTGTTTTCTTTATGGGATACGTATAGGGCTTTGCATCCCTTGCTCAATATCATTGATAAAAAACGCTCCCACGATTTTATCATGACGTTCAAAGCCCAGTTTGAGCAAAGCGGTCGCTTACCCATGTGGGAACTGTGGGGCAACGAAACGAATTGCATGATAGGTTTTCACAGTGTGAGTGTGATATTGGATGCTTATAACAATAAGGTCATTTCTTTACAAGAATTAAAAGACATTTACCCTGCCGTAAAAGCCGAAGCCATGAACAATCGCTTTGGTTTGGATAAGTTCAGAGAGAAGGGTTATTTATCTATTGAGGATGAAAGTGAGAGTGTGAGTAAAACATTGGAATATAGTTATGATATGTACTGTGTTTCAGAAATTGCCAAGGCATTGTCTTTGTCTGATGATGAAAAATACTATGATAAATTGAGTCAAGGTTGGCAGAATGTCTATGATTTTAAAACAGGCTTTGTGCGTCCTCGCAAGAATGGCGGATGGCTCGAACCCTTCGATCCCAAGCAAGTCAACAACCATTTTACAGAAGCCAATGCATGGCAATATTCATTTGCATTTCCGCAAGATTATGAAGTCGTAAGAAATAATCTTAGAATATCTCAATTGTTCAATGCCGATGCTAAAACCACTGGCAGAGAACAATCTGATATCACGGGGTTAGTTGGTCAGTATGCACAAGGCAATGAACCAAGTCACCATATTCCATATCTTTTTACATCATTAGATTCTACTTCAAAGTATACCAAGAAAATCTGCAATGAATTGTACAAACCAACAGTTGATGGCTTATGCGGCAATGAGGATTGCGGGCAAATGAGTGCTTGGTATGTTTTTAGTGCCATGGGTTTTTATCCTGTGAATCCCTCATCAACAGATTTTGAATTTGGATGGATGGTGTTTGATAGTGTAAAGCTATTGAGTGGCAACATTAGTGCTACAGTTTATAAAAATGTATTTCCAGATGGACAAGACTATTCCAAATCGGATGGGTTTAAGCTTACAGGTAATAATTCAATCTACTATTACGGTTATTGTAAAAATGAGGATTTAAGCGATAGGTTATTGAAACAGTATATTTCTGCACCAATAATCGCATCGAATGGCAAGGATGTTATCAATACAATACTTAAATTAAAGATAGTATCAAACATTGATTCTATAAATTATAATAGATATTTTAGTAGTCCTATTGATGGGATTTATTATACATTGGATGGGCAGGAACCGGGATTGAATTCAAGAAGATTTGGAAGCGATTCTAGTATAATTATTGATAAGAATACAACCATAAAAGCTGTTCATGTTTTTCATGGGGGTAAAAATTTTAGCGCTGTGAGTACCGCGCATTTTTACAAAAGGCCCAACAACTACACAGTCAAAATAAATGCCACCTACAACAAGCAATACACAGCCGATGGTGATGATGGCTTAATTGATGGTTTGCTAGGTGATACCGATTGGCGCAAGGGCCGCTGGCAAGGTTATCAAAGTCAGGATTTCGAAGCCATTATCGATTTGCAAACACCAAAAACAGTGAATAAAATAAGTGCTGGTTTTTTACAGGATTCAAGGTCTTGGATTTTATTCCCCAAACAAGTGGCATACTATGGTTCGGTAGATGGCATCACTTATGAATTAATTGATTCTGTTGCATCAACCGTGCCCGCTAGTGACATGAATGTTCAGCGCACTGAATTGAGTGTAAAAGGCAATGATAAACAATACCGATACATCAAAGTGCAAGCTTTGAATTACGGTCAACTGCCCGCTTGGCACCAAGGCGCTGGTGGCGATGCCTTTATTTTTGTGGATGAGATAAGGATTGAATAACTTTTTTTGAATAAGGACTAATCATTTCATAGGAGCTGGGGTTGGAGGTGCTGGATTTGCAGGCATAGAATTATCTTGAATGTTACAAGGGAAAATGACTTTAGCTATTTTTCTTTTTTGTTCCGCTAATAGTTCACGTTTATTCAAAGCTTGTTGGTATTCCTCCACATATTCATTGTAAGCCATGTCATCCATAATATCACCTTTCTTACTTTCATTAAAACTATTGAGTGCTTTTTTAAGTTGAAATTCAGTATTAGGTTTTAATTCAATAATATAAGCTTTTCCTTCGGCTTTGGAAATGGTATTCCAATACCAAGCTTTTCCTTTTTTAGCAACAATTACTATTTTATTATTGAAGCTCATATTTAGACTTTCAGTATACAGATTACCAACCTTTCTCATCTTTTGATAACTACTGAGTTCATTCGGCAATAAATAGACATTTACAAAATCAAAGCCATCAACATTTTTGATATCTATGGAACATTTTGCATAAACGATAACAGCCTTTCTGCCACTTTCAGGATCTGTATAATCCAGGGTTTTTCTCTGAATGGTGGCATCATACACATATTTATCAAGGTTATACCAACCAGTATTGGCTATTGGGAAGGTATAGGCCTGCGCTTTGGGCGGGGTTGAGTTGTTGCAATCGCGTGTTTTGCCGATTTGAGCATAAGCATTTGTTAAATTTTTACACAATTCTTCATTGAATATCGTACTGTTTCTGTAAGATTCCTCTAAAGATTTTTTGACTGATTTATCAGCATATTCTTGATCTTCTTTTTTATTTTTATCATAATAATCTTTCAAAGTTTTTTTAGATGCTATTTTATAAACCTCATTCTTTTGTTCATAATACTGATGCAGT
>CAJBKH010000204.1 GCA_903953615.1 uncultured Bacteroidota bacterium | reverse complement strand
TCTGACCATGTTTACCCAGCTCGGTTGATATGTAAATACCGCCATCTACCAACAAGGGTTTGCAAATACCAAAAGCGCTTTTACCTACGGCATCGAAAATAAAATTAAACTTTGTTTTGGTTTTGGTAAAATCTTGCAATTGATAGTCGATGACTTCGTCGGCACCGAGCCCTTTTACCAGCTCCTTATTTTGGGAATTGCATACTGCCGTTACCCTTGCCCCAAAATGTTTGAGCAATTGCACCGCTGCAGAGCCAATAGCACCAGTAGCGCCATACACCATTACCTCCTGACCAATTTTGACTTTGGCTGCACGAATATCTACCAAGGCATAGTGCGCACCCTCGGTTAAGGCTGCACACTCAGCAAAACCTAGCCCTTCGGGCATTAGCGCCACGGCATCTGTTTCGGCAATGCATAAATATTCACCATGGCCTCCACAGGTTTTATCATTAAAACCAAATACTTTATCGCCAACTTTAAAACCATGCACCGCGTTGCCAACGCCTTCTACAATACCTGCAAACTCACAACCCAATATTTGGTGTTTGGGGCGCAGTAAGCCGGTCCAGAAGCGGGAGATAAAATACTCGGCACTGCGAAACCCAGCATCGGTGCGGTTTACGGTGGAGCAAATCACTTTAATAAAAAGTTCGTTGGGTTGGGGTTGTGGCTTATGCACTTCCAACAGTTGGGCCACTTTGGGCGGACCATAGGTTTTATAGACGGCAGCGCGCATATCTGTTTTGTTGGTGTATGTTAAAATAATAAAGGGCAGACCGCAACCTAAGTTGCAGTTAAAGAGGCGTATGTTAAAAGCAAATATACGAACTTCAGAATATTACGCAAATCATTGGTCGAACGACTAAAAAAAGATGCTTCATTTTACTATGCTTCCCCTTTCAAATTCACCTAGCATTTTAGCACTTGATTTATCTTTTGTTTGCGAAAGCTCGCTCATAAATTGCTATTTCCCTTTGTTACGAATAATTTGCATCGCATTGGATTGACAAAATTAAAAATTAGTCAGCTGTCATCTTCAATTTATTTTTGCGTTTGATAAATTTACAAATGTAATTGTGATTTAAAATATTTATCAATCCATTCATTTTTTTAATGGCATTAATGCAAATGCATTGTTAATAAAACCAATAATGGCGTATATTTTTTTGCACTCTCTGTTTCAACAGGGTCAATGATTTAACTATTTAGGGATTTGAAGGCATAGCCTTCCACCGTTCATTACAAAAGTGAAGTCACTTCGATTAATTTTTCTTTCGTGATAGGCTTTATAATATAATCTGTAACCGCTGTGATTTTCCTTGCCCTTATTATATCCTCAGGCGATATAGAGGAGGACACAATGTAGATGATTATTTTTCTGCCCAAAGTCGGTTGTAATAAAATGTACTCTTCTAAAAATTGCCACCCATCCATTATTGGCATGCTAAGATCTAAAAAAATAATTTCCGGTAACTCCTCAGGCTTTTGCGCGTGCGCCTTTAAAAAATCGATGGCATCAAGTCCATTTCCAAATACTTTAATTAAATCAACTATGTTGACAGAATCAATTGCCTTTTTGGTGAGATAAATGAAAATTTCATCGTCGTCTACCATTATTAATTTCTTATTTTTCATTTAAATTTATATTAAATTCTACAAAAAATGTACTGCCTTTATCTACGACACTCTCCACCCAAATACGGCCACCCATGGCCTCCACATGCGACTTAGTGATAAACAAGCCGAAGCCTTTGGCATCAGGGTGTATATGAAAAACCTTACGTATTTTAAAGAGTTTCCCCTTCGCCAAATTCATATCAATACCTAAACCATTATCTGAAACAGATAAAACAATTTGACCTTTTACTATTTCTGTTTTAATGTTTAGGATGGGATTTCGCTTAGGCGATTTATATTTCAAGGCATTGCTGACCAAATTTGTCAAAATACTTTCTATATAATTATGAGGATACAAAATGGTAGGGGCTGCACTAAAATCGAAAGTAATTTCGGCTTGATAGGCTTTAATTTGACTTTCAAACCCCCTCAGTACTTTGCTTAGATAGTCTTTTAAAATGATGGTATCTGATTTTATTTCTGTGTCCTGCCTTACTTGCACAGATTCTACCAATTCATTAAACAATTCATTTAAATGGGCCACTACTGGTTTAATTTTCGCCAATACTTCTTTCCGCTCCTCTTCACTTTCGCTCTGTTCTATATAATCTACCAGCATTGAAATATTAACAAGGGGCGCTCTCAAATTATGCGAAATAATATTGCAAAAATCTACCAGTTGTGTGTTTTTATATTCTAAAATTTTAGAATACTTTTTTTCACTTTCTTCCAAAATTTTCAACTTGGTCAAATCAGCTTCTGCCACATTTTTTTTAATTTCAATGCGATTGATCTGACTCGCTACCGCCATAAT
>CAJBKH010000203.1 GCA_903953615.1 uncultured Bacteroidota bacterium | reverse complement strand
TCAGTCGCTTAGAATATTTGAAAAAGAAGTTAAATAATTTTTAAGCTGCTACCAATGGCGGTTGCCCAAGCTTATGCATCATATTAAAATGCGAGTTCACTGCTTCTGCGAAACTATTAAATTCATTATGAACCACACCATGTTTAGCAGCCACTTCGCGCACTATCTTTCGTATCGCAGGATAATGTACATGACTAACTTTAGGAAACAAATGGTGTTCTACTTGAAAATTCAGTCCACCTACTGCCCATGTTATAAATTTATTATCAGGACAAAAATCGAAGGTTGTTTTCATTTGATAGATGGCCCAGTCTTCATCAATAGCCAAAACACCAGTTGCTTGTGCGTCTGCATATACTGCGCCTTCAACTACGTGGGCCAATTGAAATACAACAGACAAAACAATCCCCATGATAAAATTATAGAACAAATAACCTACGATGAATTTACTGAAGCCCAACATATAAATTGGGAATGCGATGTAAAACCCAAAATAGAATAGCTTTGTTGCCCAAAAAGTTAAATGCGTTTTGAAAGTTCTTTTAGGCAAATCAGTGGTATAAACTTTATTGGTAAAATATTTTGTGAAGTCCATAAAAAACACCCAAAACAAGGTAGAGACACCGTATAAAAACAACATGTAGTTCCTTTGGTATTTATGCAGTTTATTGTATGGTTGGTTAGGAGACATCCTTAAAAAAGGTGGTTTAAAAATATCATCATCTACCCCATCAACATTGGTATAGGTATGGTGTAAAACATTGTGCTTTGTTCGCCAAAAATAAGATTCTGCACCTAGAAAATTTAAGCTATATCCAAAAAAATCGTTGACTTTACTATTGTCTGAGAATGCACCATGACAAGAGTCGTGCATAATATTGAAACCAATAAAGGCCAAAAAGGTTCCGAACACGGCCAACAATAAAAAGTTAAGTGCGATAGACGCAGGTTGAACAAAAACAAGCGTATAGTATAAACTAAAGACGACTGCATACATGAAAAAGGCTTTGAAGAACAATTTACTATTTCCTCTCTGACTCATGTGTTTATCTTTAAAATATTGTTTCACGCGATCATTTACTTCTACATGAAACTGTCTGTTATTGGTAGCAAAAGAAATTTGTGGCATATTAAATAAACCACAAAATTAAGTGTTTGTTTGACAAAAATGCAATAATTGACTAGCGTCAGCTACTATCTACTAAATATTAACTTATTGTCTTTTGAAAACAAAGCGTTTTTAAAACTCCACTTAAATAAGTTACATTTGTGATAGTGAATTTTGAAGGAAGTTTAAATAACAAATTACCCCAAATAGGTCCCTCTATTTTTTCGGTAATGTCTGCCATGGCTAACGCACATGGGGCCATTAACTTAGCGCAGGGGTTTCCAGACTTTGATTGTAGTGCAGATTTAAAAAACATGGTAACAAAGGCCATGGAAAAAGGCTACAACCAATATGCACCAATGCCTGGACTGATGTCTTTAAGGGAAAAAATTGCCATAAAAACCGAACAATCGTATTCGGCTATTTACCATCCAGAAACTGAAATTACGGTAATGCCTGGTGCAACTTTGGCCATTTATGCTGCTATTACGGCACTTATAAAAGACAATGACGAGGTCATTATTATAGAACCTGCATACGATTGCTATATACCTGCAGTAGAACTTGCAGGTGGTAAAGCCATTGTTTACGAAATGGCCTTTCCAGACTATAAAATAGATTGGAACCAATTAAAAAAGCTCATCAATTTTAAAACACGCCTTATTATTATAAATAGTCCGCATAATCCCACTGGCACTATTCTTAGTTCTGAGGACATTCGCAAACTAGAAAAGCTGGTTGAGAACACTGACACACTCATATTAAGTGATGAAGTATATGAGCATATTATTTTTGATGGCTACGAGCACCAATCGGTTGCTAGGTATCCGAAATTAGCCAACAGATGCATCATTGTAAGTTCATTTGGCAAGACCTATCACACTACTGGTTGGAAGATGGGCTATGTTTTAGCACCTGCAAATATTACGGCCATGATTCGCAAAGTCTATCAATTTATGGCCTTTGCTGCTAATACGCCCATACAACATGCGTATGCCGAAATATTGGACAGACCCGAAATGTTTTTAGAATTGGGTGTTTTTTACCAAACCAAACGCGACTTCTTTAAACAAGCCATTCGAAACTCGAAATTTAAACAGTATGCATGCAATGGTAGCTACTTTCAATTATTAGGTTACGATAAATTAAGTGAATTGAGTGACATTGAAATGGCCAAATATCTAACCATTGAAAAAGGCATCGCTAGCATTCCTGTATCTGCTTTCTATAAAAGAAAAACCGATCACAAAGTATTGCGCTTTTGTTTTGCTAAATCTGAAGATACGCTTTCTAAAGCTGCTGAAATATTATGCAAGTTATAAATATTACAGTGGTGCAAACCACATTGCATTGGGAAAACATAGACCTTAATCTAGAACATTTTACTAAAAAGCTAGCACCCATTGAGCAAACAGATTTAATCATATTGCCCGAAATGTTCACCACTGGCTTTAGTATGCAGCCTGAAAAATTGGCCAAAGAATCCTCTGAAAAAGGACTGGCTTGGATGCAAGCCATGGCTAAAAGTAAGAATGGTGCTGTGACTGGTAGCTTAATGTTTGAAGACAATGGCACTTATTACAACAGTTTGTTATTTGTTTTACCAGATGGCACCTACCAACGCTATAACAAACGCCACCTATTTTCTTTGGCTGAAGAGAATCAACACTATACCCGCGGACATGAACGCTTAGTAGTAGATTATAAAGGTTGGAAAATTTGTCCTTTAATTTGTTTCGACCTACGGTTCCCTGTATATAGCCGCAACAATGTGAACTACGATTTATTAATCTATGTTGCCAACTGGCCCGAGAAAAGGCACTATGCTTGGCAACAATTGTTAAAGGCCCGTGCCATAGAAAATCAAAGTTATGTCATAGCCTGCAACAGATTAGGGGAAGACGGCAATGGCATTCCACACAAAGGTGGTTCGGCTATCATTAATTATGTAGGTGAAGAAATTGGATTCGATAAGGATGACAATATTTTTCAATTCAATTTAAATAAGGAATCACTTATTCAATTCAGAAACGACTTTCCATTTTTGAATGAGCAAGACGTCTTTGAAATAAAATAAATTAAAGTTCTCCTTTAATTAATTTCTGAGCCATTAACTTTCCTTCACGCACTGCATAATTGGTGCCTCTATCCTCTGGATATATCTGTGCCATGGTATTAATTAAAACATTTGGCAATGGTGTTGTAAAGCCAGGAATTAGTTTTGAGTAATGCAGCGTAACCAAGGGTTGAGAGTAGGCTTCTTTCCATACATGGTAATCCAATACCCAATCTTCTGTAAACAATGGGAACATTTTTTTGATGTAGGGCATGGCATAATCGAAAAATTCTTTCTCTGTCATGTTATACAAAGCCTCGTCGGTTGGTAAATATTTAGAAAGGTAAACAATGTGGCGACCTTTATACGTTTCTTTCGATTCGAAATTGGTATGTTCAATAACCCCAACAAAAGGGAATCCTGGATCATTCACATTCAACCAATAAATTTCGCTTAAACTTTGTTTTAATTCCAATGTTAAACAGACATTGCCGATGTATTGAATTTTATTGAGTTGATCAATATAACTTGTATCAACAGCTTCTTTTAATAAATTTGAAATCAATGGCAGAGGAATGGTTAAAACTGTTTTATCTGCTTTAAACACTTCGCCATCGGCCGTTTTAATTTCATCGTTCGTAACAGTAACAACCGCGCGATTCACATGCACCATGCCACCCATGTTGTGAATTTCTTTCATCATTGAATCGGCCAATGATGCAAAGCCTCCTTTATAATACGCTAAATTTTCTTTGCCTTTCTCTCCCCTACTACCACCCCTTAATTTTAGTTTATTCCAAAACCAAACAGCAGATACACTTTCGGCATACCGTCCAAACTTACCTTTTAACAAAGGCTCCCACACAACAGTATAACCTTGTTTGCCGCAAATTTTAGTCAACCAGTCTTTGGCTGTAATGCGCTCTAATTTCATCCAGTCTTTAACAGTGCGCACTGCTAAAACGACAAAGCCTAAGCGTATGCGATTGACCAAATTCAAAGGTTTGAATTTCAATAAATCC
>CAJBKH010000202.1 GCA_903953615.1 uncultured Bacteroidota bacterium | reverse complement strand
GTTTTTGGCTTCGGAACACTTCGTCCATACATTCGACAAGCTCAGTAGGACGAAGTGCGGTTAGCTCAGAAGGATCGACTAACCTCAGTCATGCTGAGCCTGTCGAAGCGCTAGTAGGTGTGCCCATAACGCACTGAAGACTTTGGGTGTGTCAAAGTCAAATTATCTATTGAATTTAGTCCCTTTTCAAAAGTCTGACTTTTGTCATTCTTTTCGAAAAAATTAGCTGTTGCTATCACTTATGGCGATTCTCTTAGGGTTTGACTATCTAAAGGTTAGGAATTCAATAACGCGTCCACACGCTTGTTAATATTTTTTTTGCCTTTCTATTTTTTATTTATCAAAATATCCTATTTTTACAAAATTGTTAACGATTTTCTTTAACCTGTTGTAAAGAGTAAGCGTGCAGAAATAGGGGGGAGAATTTTTTTTATACATCAATTTTTAATTGTACTTGAAAAAGATTTAACCATGGAGCCAACCAATATTAAAGACCCCGAATACTTTCACAAAGTTGTGGATTGTCAGTATGCTTGTCCTGCTCACACCCCTGTGCCAGAATACATACGCCTTATTGCCCAAGAAAAATACACCGAAGCCTATATGGTCAATTGGGATTCCAATGTGTTTCCAGGTGTATTAGGTCGCACCTGCGATCGTCCTTGTGAGCCCGCTTGCCGCAGAGGTAGGGTAGAGGAAGAACCTGTTGCTATCTGTCGCTTAAAACGCGTAGCAGCCGATAATAAAGGTGATGTAAAACAACTGATGCCCCAAGGTCCTTTTAAACCCAATGGTAAAAAGGTAGCACTCATTGGTGCCGGTCCTGCCGCACTCACTGTGGCCCGCGACTTAGCCCCACTGGGTTATGAAATACATTTATACGATGAGCAAAAATTAGGCGGTGGTTTTATGCGCAGTCAAATTCCTTCTTTCCGTTTACCCGAAACTGTATTGAACGAAGAAGTGAATTTTATTTTAGATTTAGGCATTCATACCCACTTCAACCACTACGTAAAAAGTTTAAAAGAAGTACTCGCCAATCAATACGATGCGGTGTTTGTTGGTACGGGTGCGCCTAAGGGCCGCGACTTAGAAATACCCGGCAGAAAAGAGGCCGATGCGAACATACATATTGGTATTAATTGGCTAGCAAGTGTTGCATTCGAACACACCCATAAAATTGGAAAAAAAGTAATTGTATTAGGTGGTGGTAATACCGCCATGGATTGTTGCAGAACCGCCCGCAGATTGGGTGGCGAACAGGTAAAAGTTGTTGTGCGCAGTCCCTTTGCCGAAATGAAAGCCTCGCCTTGGGAGAAAGAAGATGCGCAACACGAAGACATTCCAATTATCGATAACCATGTGCCAAAAACTTTTGTAGTTGAAGGTGGTGTGTTAAAAGGCATGCTATTTGAAAAAGTGCAAGCCGTTGTTGAAAATGGAAAAAGAAAATTAGTGCCTACTGGTGAACCCGATGTGTTTATCGAAGCCGATGATGTATTGGTAGCCATTGGTCAAGAAAATAGTTTCCCATGGATAGAGCGCGATGCAGGGGTTGAATTCGACCAATGGAATATGCCGATAGTGGATGAGAAAACATTTTGTTCAAGTCATCCTAAGGTGTTCTTTGGTGGCGATGCAGCATGGGGTCCAAAGAATGTAATTACAGCAGTAGCGCATGGTCACCAAGCCGCCATTTCTATTGACTTAATGTGCCGCAATGAAGCGCTTACCAATCGCCCTTCACCTTATGTTAATTTGGTAAGTCAGAAAATGGGCTTGCACGAGTGGGCTTACGAAAGCGAAGTGGTAACAGATAACCGTTACATTGTTGCACAAGCCGACAAAAAAATAACCCTTAATAATCGAAAAAAAGAAGTGGAGTTGGGCTACAGTTTAAGCGAAGGTTTTAAAGAAGCACAACGTTGTTTAAACTGCGATGCACAAACGGTTTTTACAGATGATAAATGCATTGAGTGCGATGCTTGCGTTGATATTTGTCCAACAGCTTGTATCACCTTTACAACCAATGCAGATGAGACCACATTAAGAGGTCAGTTGAAAGTGCCAGCTTTAAATACAAGTCAAGATTTATATGTTTCTGGTCCACTGAAAACACAACGTGTGATGGTAAAAGATGAAGATGTTTGCCTACACTGTGGTTTATGTGCCGAACGCTGCCCTACTTCGGCTTGGGACATGCAGAAATTTTTTTATAACATAACAAAAGCCCATACAGGATGTCTTTAAAAGAAAATAGAATTAACGATTTTGTGGTAAGATTTGCCAATGTGAATGGCACCGGTTCGGCCAGTGCGAATTACTTGTTTTGCAAAGCCATTTTCAGGATGGGAATTCCTGTAACACCCAAAAATATTTTTCCTTCTAACATACAAGGATTGCCTACATGGTATGAAGTGCGTGTGAGTGAAAAAGGGTACCTCGGTCGCAGAGAGGGTATCGACTTAATGGTAGCCGTAAATCCGCAAAGCATGACAGCCGATGTGGCCAGTGTAAAATCGGGTGGCTATTTTTTATACGATAGCTCTAAAAAATTACATGCCGAATACCTTCGCGAAGACGTCAATTATATTGGCATTCCGCTCATGGAAATGTGTAATGAAGCCTTTACAGATGCAAGGCAAAGACAACTCTTTAAAAATATTATTTATGTGGGTGCATTAGCTGCACTACTCAATATTGATTTTTCTGTATTCGAAAGTTTATTAGGCGAACAATTCAAAGGCAAAGAAAAACTCATTGCACCGAATATTAAAGCCTTGCAAATGGGCGTTGATTATGTGCGTCAAAATTTTAAATACCCTTTGAATTTTTATGTTGAGAAACGCGATTTAATAGGCGATAAAATTATGATTGATGGCAACTCGGCTTGTGGCTTAGGCGCTATTTATGCAGGTGCAACGGTGGCTGCATGGTATCCAATTACGCCTTCAACATCGGTGGTAGAAGCTTTCATGGGTTATGCCGATGAGTATAGAATTGATCCTGTAACTGGCAAAAGAAACGTAGCCATTATACAAGCCGAGGATGAATTAGCAGCCATCGGTATGGTGATTGGTGCCAATTGGAATGGTGCAAGATCATTTACGGCCACTAGCGGTCCGGGACTTTCCTTAATGAATGAGTTTTTAGGTTTGGCGTATTTTGCTGAAATACCAACAGTCTTAATTGATGTGCAAAGAAGCGGTCCTTCGACCGGTATGCCAACCCGCACGCAGCAATCCGATGTGCTCGAAGCGGCTTATGCTTCGCATGGTGATACCAAACATATTTTATTGTTTCCTTCAACACCAAAAGAGTGTTTCGAAATGACCAGTGATGCATTCGATTTGGCCGAGGAATTACAAACGCCTGTAATGCTCATGACCGATTTAGATTTAGGAATGAACGACCATGTATCGGAACCATTTGAATGGGATATAAACAAAGAATACAAACGCGGAAAAGTATTAAGTGCAACAGCACTAGATAAAATAGAAAAATTCGGTCGTTATTTAGATGTTGATGGCGATGGTATCACTTATAGAACCTATCCTGGAACACATCCTTCAAAAGGCTCATTCTTTACCCGTGGCACCTCGCGCGATGAGTATGCGGTGTATACCGAAAGTAGCGATGCATACAAGCGCAACATGGACCGTTTAATGAAGAAATGGGAAACTGCTAAAGACTATGTGAATGCACCACAATTGTATCAAGAAAAAAACATTTCTAAAATTGGTTTAATTTTTTTTGGCACTTCTCAATTTTCTTCAGAAGAAGCCATGGATATTTTACGCAGTCAGAACATTCAAACAGATGCCATGCGATTAAAAGCATTTCCTTTCAATCGCGCAGTCGAAGATTTTATCAATGCACACGAACAAATTTTTGTGATTGAACAAAACAGAGATGCGCAAATGCGCAGTTTAATCATGATAGAATTGGGTATCAATGCCGATAAACTTTTTTCTGTTTTGAACTACGATGGTATGCCAATTACAGCCGATCAAATAACCCGTCAAATTACTTCACATTTAAACCTTCCAAATAATTAAACCAGGCCTATGACTTATATACGTCCAAAATTTCGCCACCCCGAATTGCCTAAAAATAAATTGGGTTATACCATCAGTTATTACGAAGGGGCTTTGTCAACTTTGTGTGCTGGATGCGGTCACGATTCAATAAGCGCTGGCATTGTGCAAGCAGCATATGAAATGAACATTGAGCCACATAAATTGGCCAAACTTTCGGGCATTGGTTGCTCATCAAAAACACCTGCTTATTTTCTAAGTAATTCGCATGGCTTTAACAGTGTGCATGGTCGCATGCCTTCGGTTGCTACTGGTGCCAATATGGCCAACCGCGATTTAATTTATTTCGGTGTTTCGGGCGATGGTGATTCTGCTTCAATCGGCATGGGTCAATTTGTACATGTGATACGCAGAAATTTAAACATGGTTTATATTGTGATGAACAATGGTTGTTATGGCCTAACCAAAGGACAGGATTCAGCAACAGCCGACCGTGGTTCTAAGAATAAATCTGGCAATGTCAATTTATTTCAATCGATTGATTTGGCAAGTTTAGCCATCGAGTTAGGCGCCACCTTTGTGGCCCAAAGTTTCTCGGGCGATAAAACACAATTGGTGCCTCTAATTAAAGCAGCGATGAACCATCCAGGGTTTGCATTTATCAATGTGATTTCACCGTGCGTAACATTTAACAACAATGTAGGTTCAACCAAGTCGTACGACTTTGTGCGCGAACATGTAGAGGCTACTGCTACCATCGATTTTGTACCCATGATGAGCGAAATCAAAGCGGAATATACCGAAGGCGATAGCAAGATGGTAAAGCTACATGACGGCACCTATTTGAAGTTGCATAAACTCTCACAGGAATGGGATCCTTTGAATAGATTGTCGGCCATGAATGCGGTTCACAATGCAAGAGAAAAAGATGAAATATTAACGGGTTTGTTGTACATGGATCCAGATTCGGGCGACTTGCACGAGATGATTCAAACCTCCGACCGACCACTTAATACATTGACCGAAAAAGAGCTTTGTCCTGGTCCAGAGGTACTCAAAAATATCAATGCTGATTTGAGATAATCAATCAAAGTTATTGACTTTGAAAAAAAACATACCGATTGGTATGTTTTTTATTTTAGATGCAATTTAGTTTTTAAATAAACTGACTTTAAACCAAAATTCTATGGGTATGGCCATATTGGCCAAGTCTGGATTGTAATCTGTGGCTGCACTGTTGGGCACATCGTTGGCTGCTTGGTTCACCATGCCTCCACCCGTAGGCGCGTTGGTTACCATGCCACCTGCATTGTTGCCGCTTGATACACCAGTTCTTGTAGAAGGCAACTCATTTTTGTTGGGTAAATCAAACTGACCAGATACAATACCAATGGATAAATTCGTTAAGGGATATTTCCCATTCATGGTAATGCGATTCAATGGGATGCACAATTCGTAAATAATTTCATTGTCTTTGATAACCGTAATAGAATCTGTAATACCCGAATTTGTAGCATGCAAATGAATGGCTTCGTTTTTTGCATAGGCGCTGTAAATAAGTTCGGCAGGTATTTGTGTGACATAATAATTCAAACTTCTGGCAGTTGGTTCTGCTTTAATCTCTTTAGTGTAAGTTTCTTTTTGTAAATCGGTGGTCATTTGATAAGGATAGTGTATAAACACATCCTGCTTTTTTTTGCCTGTTACATCAAAATATATGGTCAATCCAGTTTTTAAAATTTTTAGGATTGAAGCTGCTGATGAAGTGTTAAGGATTACATGCAAATTGCTGTCATCATTGGTTACTTTGTAAAGTATTTGATGTTGGTTGTTGTAATAGCTGTATTCATATTTCCCGACAGGTTGTTCTTTAACACTGTTGACCATTGGCAAAGACATGCAACCACAAAGGGCGATGGAGGAAAGAAAAACGAAGAATTTCATGCGTTGCGAAATTAGGTAAACTTTCATGCAATTTTATGTTGACTGTTTTAAAGAAGTTTGAGCCCTTTTTATATAAAAAATTTACTAAGTTTGAAACATTAGTCATGACCAATAAAATAATTGATTTGCGCAGCGATACCGTTACAAAACCGAGTGCCGAAATGTCAGATAAAATGTTTCACGCGCCTTTGGGTGACGATGTGTTTGGCGAAGATCCAAGTGTGAATGCATTGCAAGCATATGCAGCAGAAATGTTCGGCATGGAAGCCGCTTTGTTTTGCAGCAGTGGCACACAAACCAATCAAATAGGCATTAAGTTGCATACAAGGCCAGCCGATGAAGTGATATGCGATGCACTCTCACATGTTTATTTATATGAGGGTGGTGGCATTGCCGCTAACAGTGGTGCTTCTGTAAGATTAATTCAAAGCGAGCGAGGATTGTTTACAGCAGAACAAGTGTTACAAAACATTAATGACGATAATGTGCATTTTCCGCACAGCAGTTTGGTGTGTATTGAAAATACAGTGAACAAGGGAGGAGGCGCTTGTTGGGATTTTGAAGCATTAAAAGCCATTAAAAAAGTTTGCACCGATCATCAATTAGCATTTCATTTAGATGGGGCGCGTTTATTCAATGCCTTGGTGGCAAAGGGTGAATCGGCCAAAGCATATGGTGAATTATTTGATACCATTTCTATTTGTTTAAGCAAGGGCTTGGGTGCACCTGTGGGCTCATTGTTACTAGGAACCAAAGAACATATTTACAAGGCCCGAAGAATTCGCAAAGTAATGGGCGGTGGTATGCGCCAAGCAGGGGTTATAGCGGCTGCTGGTTTGTATGCCTTAGAAAATAATATCGAGCGTTTGGCCGAAGACCATCAGAAAGCCAAACAAGTTGAGCAGGTCTTGCGCAATTTAAATTGGGTAGAAAGTATACAGCCTGTAGAAACCAATATTCTAATTTTAAAAATAAGGGCCGATTTAGAAATGAATCTATTGTTAAATCATTTGGCGACCGAAGGCATAAAAGCCATCTCCATGGGCAAACATTTGATGCGTTTTGTGTTTCATTTGGATCAAAGTATGGAGGATATTGTCAAATTGTGTGAGGTGTTGGAGGGGATGAGGTTTTAAAAGCATAGCAATTTATTTTTAATAAGGATTACCTATAGTGATCCGCGGTGGTGGCGTCTACAAACAATTGTTAAATGCCATTGTTTCATAATGTCATTTTTTTATGCCCCTTTAAAATCATACAAGTCCTTCGGCCTTGATGATTTCTCGGTTGATTTCTATACAGGATTACTGCGTAATCCATAAAGAGGGCGTCTACAAACATTTATTAAATGCCATTATTGCATAATGTCATTTTTTTATGCGCTTTTAAAAATATGTAAGGATTACTGCGTAATCCATAAAGAGGGCGTCTACAAACATTT
>CAJBKH010000201.1 GCA_903953615.1 uncultured Bacteroidota bacterium | reverse complement strand
TTCATAATAAAATAAACGGAGAAGAATTAAAGCAAAAGTTATTGAGCAATAACGAGCCAAGAACGACCATATCTTTCTATAAATATCACCATATCTTAGATCCTCAAAAGTTTAGAGATTCTATGTTCATTAACTTTACTAAACTTGAAGTTTTAGGGAGAATATATGTGGCCTTGGAGGGAATTAATGCTCAAATTTCTGTTCCTACACGCAATTATGAATTGTTGAGACAAGCGATTTATAGCATCGATTTTTTAAATGGCATTCGACTCAATATTGCAGTTGATGATAATGGAAAATCTTTTTTTAAATTGGCAATCAAGGTTAAAAACAAAATTGTGGCCGATGGTATACAAGATAAAACCTTTGATGTAACTAAGATTGGAACACATTTAAAGGCTGAGGAATACAATGATTTATTGAATAGTAAGGATGTAGTAGTTGTTGACATGCGTAATCATTACGAGAGTGAAGTTGGTCACTTTGAATATGCTATTTTGCCCGATGTGGATACATTCAGAGAACAATTGCCTTATGTGGCCAATATGCTTGCAGATAAGAAGGACCAACCGATTGTGATGTATTGTACTGGGGGAATCAGATGCGAAAAGGCAAGTGCCTATATGTTACACAAAGGATTTAAGGAGGTTTATCAATTAGAAGGTGGAATTATAGAATATGCAAGGCAAGTAAAAGCGAAGGGTTTAGAGAATAAATTTCATGGTAAAAATTTTGTGTTCGATGAGCGTTTAAGCGAGAGTATATCTAATGAAGTGATTGCTAAATGCCATCAATGTGGCGAGCCTTTTGATGTGCATACCAATTGTGCCAATGTTGCCTGCAATTTATTGTTTATTCAATGCCCTAGTTGTAAAGAGAAATACAACAATTGTTGCAGCGATGAGTGTAAAACCATAGCAGCATTATCAGAGGAAGAACAAAAGTTGTTGCGCAAGGGAAAGAATTTTGGAAGATTGGTATTTAAGAAGGGTCGTAAACTTAAAACGCTTAGTTCTTAATAGCAATTTAAAATAAAAGTCTTCAAACTGTCAAATTTTTGTTTTTAAGACAGTTAATCATCAAATTTTACATAAATTCGTAGTTAGCGACACGTTTTATTTAATTATTACGTCTTATAGATAATGATACAATTTATGAAAATTAAACTACTCTTAATTCTTCTATTATTTGCAGGTGCTACAAACGCCCAGTTCAAAGCAAATGCGGGTGCCGACCAATCCATTTGCATTAGTGATACACTCAAAGTTGTTGGAAGCGGTTTGAGTGCTGGTGATACAGGAACCTATCAATGGAAAGATTTAACTTCTAATTCTGTCTTGTCTAATACAAGCGTAATGAAGTTAAAAATAATAAGCTCAACCACCCGAAACTTTGAATTAATAGTGACGAAAAAAAACTACAAGGGAACTTTTATTAGCAAAGATAGCTTTACACTTACTGTGAATAGCTTGCCAACATTTAAGTATAATGGGGTAGCCGCAAGATGTTTTGATGATGGCTGTTTGAATCTAACAGCAGCCAATACTGCTGTTGCATTACCTGGTAATATTTCGGGTTTGAGATATTTTCAAAAAAATAAAAAGCCAAGTTGGATTACTGCAAGTAGTCCCTATATCTATTGCTCAAAACTATCGAATAATCAAATTCCACTTACAGGATTGCGCGATACCATTTGTTATGAATACAGAGATAACAATGGCTGCTATAACAATGAATGTAGGCAAATACGCAATTATCCAAACCCAGTCGTACATATTAAAAACGGCATATTTTGTCAGCAAAATGGAGGGGTAAACCTTGGCAATTTAGTTGATACGCCATTTATAAAAACTGGTGGAATTGAAAGTTATAGGGTACTAAGTGTACCTGCTGGTTCAGGTGTTGATCCAAATACCATCATTACTCAAAACAATAGCGTTCTACCACCTAGCTATATTTTGGACATTGGTTCAAAAAATGATTTTAAAAAACAGGGTAATTATACGGTTGAATATTGTTTTAAAAACCCTTCTTCAGGCTGTCAAAGATGCGACACCTCGATAATAAAAGTGGTAAATACCCCCAAGATAGTATTAGATGCATTGCCGTCGGATTGCATCAATAACGGCCTAACGAATTTAGATAGTTTTGTGAAGGATAGTTTTACAGGTAAGCGCATTGTTGGTGGATATTGGGAATGTGTTGAATATGGTGGCTCTAGAGACAAACAAAACAGTCAAGTTAAAAATGCGATTGATAACGCTGTTTGGCAGAACAAGTATTTTAAACCAAGCACAGGTTCTGGGCAGTATTTGTTGAAGTATACGAATACTTCAATTGGTTGCATTATTACAGATAGCACATCCATTGCTGTCAATGGATTGCCACAAATAAAGGTGTTTAGACCTGACACTGTTTGTGCCCATACTGGGTTGCACCATTTACAATCTAATTATCCATCAAATGACCCCAATGTTAAATGGAAAGGCAAGTATGTAAGTGGATCTTACTATAATTCAGATTCAGTTGTTATGGGAAACAATTATGCTGTGACGGAGAAAATGGTAATTAAATATACCAATCCATTAACAAAGTGTTCTGATACAACTTTCACTTATAGAACCTGCATTGTAAAACCTCAATTTAAGTTTAATTATTCACTACAAGCGAATACAAAATACCTGGTTGATTTTAACATTACAGATACCAACATGAATTTAAGCAATTTCAATTGGCTTTGGTATTATGGCAATGGTGATACCGTTTCACA
>CAJBKH010000200.1 GCA_903953615.1 uncultured Bacteroidota bacterium | reverse complement strand
TGATTTATTGGCAATTACAATTTATAAAACAAAAAAAATGCTGTGAATTTAAATTCTAACAAAGATTTATTATTAAATTTAAATCGTCAATTTACTTGGAAGACTTTATCCTAAAAAGTTTGAACCTGCAAAGCCATTTAGTTATTAACTTGATTGCAAAAGCATAAACCTTAATAACTATTAACCTAATAACTATTAACTCTGCTACAGATTTCCTCTCAAATCCTGCTCTCTTTCGATGGCTTCGAACAAGGCTTTGAAATTACCTGCACCAAAAGATTTAGCACCTTTTCTTTGGATAATTTCTATGAACAAAGTAGGACGATCTTCGAGTGGCTTAGTAAACAATTGCAACAAATAACCTTCATCATCTCTATCTACTAAAATACCTAACTCTCTCAATGGGGCAATGTCCTCTTCGATTTGACCAACGCGATCGAACAAATCGTCATAATAAGTACTTGGCACTCTTAAAAACTCAACACCGCGGGCCATCAATTGTTTCACAGTAGAAACAATATCTGCAGTAGCGATGGCAATGTGTTGCACACCTTCGCCTTCATAAAATTCTAAATACTCTTCGATTTGCGATTTTCTTTTCCCTTCTGCTGGTTCATTGATAGGGAATTTAACATAGCCATTGCCATTGCTCATTACCTTACTCATCAAAGCAGAATATTCAGTAGAAATCATTTTATCATCGAAAGTCAAAATATTTCTAAAACCCATTACATCTTCATACCATTTCACTGTTTCATTCATTCTTCCCCAACCTACATTGCCTACGCAATGGTCGACATATAACAAACCAACAGGCTCAGGATTATAAGTACTCTCCCATTTTTTAAAGCCAGGCATAAAAGCACCTTTATAATTTTTGCGTTCTACAAACAAGTGAACGGTTTCGCCATAGGTATAGATACCACTTAATCTCACTTCGCCTTCGACATCGGTTAAAGTATGTGGCTCCATGTAACTCTTAGCCCCTCTTTGCATGGTTTGTGCGTAAGCTTCGTAAGCATCATCTACCATCAAGGCCATTACTTTTACACCATCACCATGTTTTTTTATGTGCTCAGAAATTGGATGCTCTGATTTTAATGGCGTAGTGAGTACCAAACGAATTTTATTCTGAATCAATACATAACTGGCACGGTCGCGCACCCCAGTCTCAGGACCTGCATAAGCCAAACTTTGAAAACCAAAAGCTGTTTTGTAAAAATGGGCGGCTTGCTTGGCATTGCCAACATATAGTTCAATATAATCGGTTCCACCTAAAGGTAAAAAATCTTTTACTACTTCTGGTTTCAACTCTTTTATCAATGTATCCATGGGTTATTTTTTTTAAATTAAAAGGAAGCACAAAGATATAATTCCTCCCCAAATTTTAAAATATATTTAATTTGTACCCACATGCCTATAATTCTCCGTTTTATGAATATTTTTGTTGGTGTTTAGCCATTGTTTTGTCATAAATTGAAGCTTGCAAAATATTTGACAAGGCCCTGCGTTAAACCAAGCAGTTGAAACAACCCATGCAGAAAAAAACCATCTTTTATTGTTTAGTCCTTTTTACCCAAACCCTTTGGGCGCAAAATAAGCCTGTATCCATTGGCGATTGGCGAATTCACCTGAACTACCAAAATGTAAAACAAGTAGCCGAAGTCGGCAACAAATTGTATTGTGCTTCAGCAAATGGACTATATTATTACGACAAAGAAGCTGGGGTTACCGAGCGTCTATCGCCTATCAATGGGTTCAGTGGCTACCTTGTTGACGCCATGCACACAGTTGAAAATAAAGGCCTTTTAATTATTGCATATAGCGATGGCACCATCGAATTTGTAAAAAATACCACGGTTACTATTAACGAAGACCTAAAAAGAAAAACCATTATTGGCGACAAACGCATTAACCATATCAACAGCGTGGGTGATTTTGCCTACTTCAGTACTTCTTTCGGTTTATTAGAATACAATTTAGTTAAAAACGAATTCCGAAATTCTTATTTGAACATTGGTCCTAACGGTTCGCAAATTGAAATTCTGAGTTCGGCTGTACTCAATGATACTATTTTTGTGAGCACTCAATTGGGTATTTTCAAAGGCTCACTCAGCAGCAGTGTAAATCTTTCTGATTACAACAATTGGAGCATTAGTAAAACCGCCAGTATACAAAGCACACACATCGCTTCATTTAACAACCATTTGTACAGCGAAGTAGATAGTTTGCTATACACATACAAGCAAGGTACTTGGAAATTATATGAACCAGACAGCCATTTAATCGTTACTAATATCAATGTATTTCACAACAAATTGGTATGCGGAGTGTTTGGAAAACACATAATTACTGAAGATGCGGCCGCACAAAAAACCTATACCCCTGTGAATGTAATGAACTACGCATTGCTTGCCAAAGACAACGACTATTGGCATAGCAGTCCGCAATACGGCCTAGTATCTATGGGCAGTGCGGGTAGTTTTTCATTTTATCCGAATGGCCCCCGATCGAAAGACAATTTCAATTTTGTGAATGCCAACGGCAAATTGTATTGCAGTGCAGGCGCTTTCTCTTCTACTACTTATGCGCCTTCGTTTAACAGCAATCGCTTTTATGCTTTCGATAATTTTAATTGGCAAAATTCCGAACCGAGCAGCTTAACTGATAAAATGTTCGACTTTACCTATATGGCCACAAACAAAGCCAATGGAAATTTATTCATGGCCACCCATAGCAAAGGATTGATACAATTACAAAACGGACTTCCAGTAAAAGTATATGATACCACCAACTCGCCTATGCAAAAAAGAGCTTATGCTTATTGCATTGTTTCTGGTATAGCATTCGACAAAGGCAATAATTTATGGGTGAGTAATTTTGATATCGACAGTGCCTTGTTACAACTTTCTAGTAAGGGCGCATGGACCCGCTACAAGCTTCCTTTAAAACAATTGGGCCCAATTTCAATCGACAACAAAGGCAACAAATGGATCATCACACCGCGTTCGGGCACCAACAATGGTATGCTGTTTTTTAGTGATAAAGGCACCCCAACGAAGACAGATGATTTTTCTATTTTAATTAATAATAACAAAGGTTCTGGCAACTTACCATCCAATACAATAACGGCTTTGGCATTTACAAAAGATGGTGAATTATTGGTGGGCAGCGACCAAGGGTATGGCCGTATTCGCTCGCCAAATAATATTTTAACTGGGGGCAACTACGATTTCGAACGCATCATTGTATCTGTTGAAACGGGCACCAATTTAGGGGGCTATCTTTTAGGCAGCGAGTATATTAATTGTATTACATTAGATGGTGCCGACCGCAGATGGATAGGCACTAACAATGGCGCATGGTTATTGGCCGAAGATGGTGAAACTATTTTACAACATTTTACCACAGAGAATTCGCCTTTGTTATCTAACAATGTCAATTCAATTGGTATTATGGATGCCACTGGCGAAGTATTTTTTGGCACCGATAGAGGCATTATTTCATACAGAAGCGATGCATTAAATGAAAGCAAAGATTTATCTAAAATTGTGATTTATCCGAATCCAGTAAAGCCCGACTTTGATGGCGAAATTGCCATTACAGGTTTGGCAAGTAATACGCTTGTAAAAATTACTGATATCAATGGGCAATTGGTTTATCAAACCACCAGCAATGGCGGCATGGCCACTTGGAATTGCAGAACTTTTGATGGTACACGACCAGCCACTGGGGTGTACCTTGCTTTTTGTATCAATGCCGATGGCACCCAAACAGGCATGGGTAAAATATTGTTTATCAAATAAAATTAGTTTTGATTACCAAAACCAAAGGCATTGTATTAAAGACTATCAAGTATGGCGATGCATCGGCCATCACTAAAATATTTACCGAAGAATTTGGTTTAATAGGCTTTCACATTCCTTCGCTTTTTAAGAACAAGGGACGCATTAAACCTTCACATTTGCAAGCCTTAAATTGCGTTGAAATTTCTTTCAATTTAAGCAATGCCAAAAATTTGTATGCCATCAAAGATTTAACCTGTCATTTCCATTTTAGCGGTGCGCAATTTTCGCAACAAGCCTATTACAATGTGATTGTCGAACTCATTACACAAAGCATAAAAGAAAACGAGCATAACACCAGCTTATTCGCCTACCTATACAACCAACTCATTCCCTCATTAAACGAACACACGGGCTATTGGCAATTGCCCACCGCTATGCTACAAATTTTGTATCACTATGGCTGTGCCCCCAATACCGATGGGTACGAAAACAACCATGTATTGGATTTACAAAACGGCATTTTTTCTGAATCCTTTTTAGAGGCATACTACACAGCCAATCCAGCGGTAAGCAATGTCATCTATAACATCTTGGCCCATGGCTCCGATCAGCTACAACAAGATGGCACCCTTCGACACCAAACCATAGAATCACTGATTGATTATTTCCGTTTGCACATCAACGAATCCTTCGACCTAAAAAGCAGAGAAGTGTTGTGGCAAGTGATGAAAGGTTAGGGATAATTTGGTAATTTGATGATTTGATGATTT
>CAJBKH010000199.1 GCA_903953615.1 uncultured Bacteroidota bacterium | reverse complement strand
TCCTTTTTGGATTTTAGTTGAATTGTAAATTCCGTTTTATTTGCTGAACCTACACCCAAACTTCCAATGCCTGTGCTTGGTCCACCAATGTTACTGAATACCGTTGCAACTTCGGGTTGTTGAATAATATATGTTTCAATTTTTTGAGCAATTAAGTTATTTTGCTGAATGGAAGTGGATTTGTCAAACTCCAAAGCCATTCTAAACTTTCCTTGGTCGCCTGTTGAAATTAATTCTTTACCAATAATACCTTGTTTCATAATGCCTAAAGTCATTGCAAAAAGCACAATAACGATACCTGTAAAAGCTAATTTATGGCTCAATACCCATTCTAATCTGCGACCATACCATTCATTAAAGTTTTCTAACTGAATTTCAAACCAAAGTAGAAATCGATTGAAGAAATTGGTTGGTTGTAAATCTTCTTTCTTACCAATACGTGAAGCCATCCAAGGCGTTAAAGTAAAACCAACCAATAAACTGGTGAGAGTAGAAGTTACTACAACAACCGAAAACTGCTTGAGCATATCAGCAACAAACACTTGTAGAAAAAGAATAGGTAAAAAAACTACAACGTCAACTAAGGTGATGGATAATGCAGCAAAGCCAATTTCCATTCTGCCATCCATTGCAGCAGATCTTTTGTCTTTTCCTTTATCTAAGTGCTTTTGAATGTTTTCTAAAACTACGGTAGCATCATCTACCAAAATACCAATGATTAAAGACATTGCAAGCAAGGTCATTAAATTTAAGGTGTAACCCAAAAGCCACATCACAGCGAATGCAGTAACTAAAGATGTTGGAATAGCTACCAAAACGATTAAGGAATTTCTAAAACTTCGTAGAAATAAAAGCATTACCAACGATACCAACAGAACCGCTAAAATCAAGTCAAAAACAACGGAGTTTACGGCTGCAATCGTGTTGTCGGTGCTATCGTCTGCAATAATAAATTTCACACCCGAACTGGCATTTTGTTGTTCGATAGATTGAAATTTCTCCCGAACTGCTTTTGAAACATCTACTGCGTTTGCATCTCCTTGTTTTTTCAGCATTAAACCAATGCCGTTTTTACCGTTGTAGCGACTTATGGAAGTTGTTTCTTTTATACCATCAATTACATCTGCTATGTCTTTTACATAAACTGGACTTCCTAAAACAGGCATAGCGACTTGGACATTTTTAATATCCTCAATAGATGCGAATTTTCCCGTTAAACGAACTGAATTACTTTCTTTTTCGGTTTGCACCTTTCCAGCAGGCAAGTCTAAACCAGAACGATTAATTGCTTCAACAACCTGAACCATTGATATTTTATACAATTTCAGTTTGTCCTGATTTATTTTTACTTGTATTTCTCTTTCCTCTCCACCTAAAACAGTAATCTCTGCTACACCCTTTATTTGTTGAATTTGGGGCAGATAATCATCTTTCATTTTTTGATAAAACTCTGTGGCAGACAAATCACTTGTTGCACTGATAGACATTATCGGCAAATCATTTGGCGAAACTTTACTCATTACAGGACTTAAAATATCCTGTGGTAAATCTTTGCGAATGTTGTCAATGTAGCGTTGTGCATCTTGCATTGACTTATCCAAATCTGTCCCATATTTTAGATTGGCTATGATGATAGAAGCATTGGGCAATGATTTCGTAACCAAGTAATCTACACCCTCCAAGTTGGATAAAGCATCTTCTATTTTTCGTGAAACGGATGTTTCTACTTCGTTTGGTTCGGCACCAGGGTAAACAGTCTTAATTACAACTACGGGCTGATTAAAGTCGGGCATTAACTCGTAACTCAAATTTTTATACCCGATAAATCCTAATAAAGTAAATACGCTGAAAAGCACTATTATCAGGGAAGGTCGTTTGATTGAAATTTCTGTAATATTCATTTTTCGCTGATTTTATTTAACAATTACATTTGCACCGTCAAAAAGATTTATAAATCCATTGGTTACAATTACATCACCTTCATTTAATCCACTTGAAACAACTGCTTTGTTCTGTATCTTATTTGATATAGTGATGTTTTGCAAAAGGGCTTTGCCATTTTTCACTATGTAAACTTGCGGTTGGTTTTCAGTGCCTTGTATGGCAGAAGACGGAATGATAATTCCCTTTCCAGACGTTTCGCTTTTGAAGATCG
>CAJBKH010000198.1 GCA_903953615.1 uncultured Bacteroidota bacterium | reverse complement strand
CACTTGGCAAAAAAAAGCCAAAGAAAAAAAGAAAACCTATCAGCGCTTTTTGAATGCAGTAAAACCTGCCGAACTCATCAAAAAATTACCTGCTTTACACGATGATGCCTTTTCGAAAATAGATTGTTTGGATTGTGCCAACTGTTGCAAAAACCACAGTCCTACTTTTAAAAGCACCGACCTTAAGCGCATCAGCAAACATCTGAAAATAAAAGAAACCGAGCTTATAGAAAACTATTTAAAACTCGATGAGGACAATGATTTTGTACTAAAGCAATCGCCTTGCACTTTCTTAAACAAAGACAATACTTGTCAAATCTATGAAGTGCGTCCTTCCGATTGTGCACGCTATCCGTACACCGATGAGGATGTATTCATCAAACGAAAAAACTTAACACTTACCAATGCGAGTGTTTGCCCTGCTGTTCACCATATTCTGGAACAGCTCACCAACGTTTAAATCTATCTTACAATAAATTTCTGTGCATTTACCTTGCTACCTTGGGTAACAATTACGGTATACATACCCGCTGATAATTGCTCCAAATTAAAGGCCGTAAATAAGGCACTCACATTTTTAGTAAACACTTGCTTTCCTGTAACATCAAATACTTCAATTTGTGCAGGACTATTCTCTGCAAAATCGATTGCAAAATTGGTCACCGCATCAGAAGGATTAGGATACACATTGATTTGTATCGGAGCGTTAACATCTGAAAACAAAGTTGGCACATCCATAGAAAAGGTAGTGTAAAAATTATGCATAATTTTAGTACCAAAGTCGGTGCCGAAATTTTTCAATACGGCATTGGTCAATCCATTTCTAATAACAATGGTTCCACTACCATCCTCAGGATTCGCCCACCAATTCAAACCATCTTTGTTCAATGGGTTGTTGGCTGGTCCAGGACCATCATCAAACAATTCAAACTTGTAACAAATATTATTGTCTAACTGCACTGTGTCGCGGTATACTTTACTGTTCTCTAAATTGTTTTTGTATTTTACAACATTCCCTTTTGAATCTGTGATTTTATAATAGTTTTCGCTAGCAGCTTTGTTAGTAGAAAGCACTACAATTATTTTATTAGGCCAGGTTGGCGTATAGGCAATTTTAGAATACATGGTATTGTTCTCTGCATTCTCATCGGCTTGGTTGTTTACCTTTAATACTTTGGCATAAAAGGTATTGCCTGCGCCACTCCAATCGTAGATTGATTCGAGATTTACGGCACTGTCATGCATACTGGCGATGTTACATTGCACCTCAACATATTGAATTTTACCACCCAATTTGCCATATTCAAAATAGACCTTCTTGATGGTATCTTTCCCTAAGTTTTTTACACGCACAATGGGTGCACCGCATTCTGGATTTAAACGCAAATAATCTAAATGCGAAGAAGGCGCTAAAATATCATCGATGGCTGCATCAATTGTTTTTCTATTGTCCTTAAAATGGATGGCATAGGCACTGATATAATAATTAGCACCAGGATTTCCAGTGTTAATGTAATCTTCCATGTTAAGTGAATAAGTATGCTGTGTGTTTTCTGCAAGTTTTAAATCAAAATCAGCTGGCTTAACGGTTGAGCCTGGGCACCATCCCGAGCGGTCGTACAACCAAGTACCTGCCTGTGGATACAATGAATTTAAACCGCAATCGTTTCTCCAAATATGTCGGATATCTTTGGCTGCATTATCAATGCTAATGGTTCTTATTTTATCACAAAACTCCGAACAGTTTTCGGTGGTCTTTTCAAAACCATGGCCTGTCTGAATGGTTTTGAAACGCACCATATCAGCGCCTGCTTTTACAGTGAATGTTTTATCAGGAAAAGCATTTTTAAAAGGACTGT
>CAJBKH010000197.1 GCA_903953615.1 uncultured Bacteroidota bacterium | reverse complement strand
CTCAAACATATTTTATGTTTATCAAACAACAAGGACGCTTGCGCGCCAATTCTGATAACCATAGAGTCAATTGCAACACAGCCATTGGCATGGCGCAAGGTTAATACCACTGAGTAACGCCCACGTTTCTTATAGGTGTGCGTTCGTTTTCCCAAACTCAAGTTTGATTCATTCACACCATCACCATAATTCCAATTGATGTAGACAATGGAATCGAGTGTTGAATCATTCAACATAAAATCAAATGTAGAATTTTTGCAATATTGAACCTTTGGATCATAGGTAGAGGTGAATCTTGGATCAATCAATCCAAATCTTAGTTGATGGCGATAAAAGGCAGTATCTCTGCAAACCCGACCATTGGTATCACTTCCATTTTGAATGATAATACCTACGGTTACATTCCCATTGGAATCACAAGGCACATAGGCGTAATTGTGCGTAAAAGTATTCGCTTGCCACCATGCATTAAAATTACCTGAGTTTTCCGCACAAAGAGAATCCCACATCACCCACGACCGCTCGCGTCCGCAGATTGGCTTGGTTGCCCTTAAATCAATCCAAACATTTTTAGACTTTTCAGGACCCAAACAAAAACCACCAATTGACCCCATACTAATGCCTGTATGGGCATCTGGTTTTGTTAAGGGCAGGGACAATAATCTCACATCTTTACATCCTAAAGCAGAATCGACTAACGTAAGTTTAACAGTATAGCAGTTATCTCGCCCTTTTTTGTACATGTGTTTAAACCTAAGCGAGTCGACACTTAGATTACAATTACTGTCAACATTTTGATTGATATTTGATTGAATGGTGCAATTACCCGCAAAAGGATCTTGCGCATCCCAAAACACGGTTATTTTTTTATTTTGGTACAACAACGAGTTATTGGTAAAAAAAACAGTGTCCTTAACTTGACATTGGTATCGGTTGATGATAGACGCGTTCGCCAGTGGGCCATAGACGATATTGGTATCAAGGTCGAGGAATGAATCACAGCCAAACTTACTCACCCTAATTTTGGGATAGTAACTTCCAATTCGGTTTCCTTTTGTGTATTGGTGATTAACTTTCCATCCATTCAGTGTATCCCCATCTCCAAAATACCAAGTCGCAATTGCACCTGTTACGGGTGTTTGAATAAATTCATACAGGTTGTTATTTTGACACGAATCAATGGCATAATTATACCCATCAACTTTAAAATTAATATTTTTAGCGGTGTCAGGCGACAGAAAAGAATCCTTGCACCCATATAAATCTGTTATGCTCAATTTGATTTTAAATACCCCATTGGCGATGTATTCGTGCTGTGTATTGGCAAATGCGGCGGTATCAGGGTTTGAGCCATCGCCCCAATTCCATGCAAAACGTTTGACAACAGGAATTTGCATATTGCTGAAATTTTCAACCGATACCATGGTCTTAAAACAACCGCCAGTAATACGCACTTTAAAATCCGCCTTGGGATCTTTGTATACCTGAACACTGTCGAACAATGGCGTGTAGCGTTCGGCACATCCATTGGTATCAATAACCTCATGGGTAATTTTATACATCCCACCATTTTTATCATTGTAGGTATAGCATGCGCCTAAACTCGATTTATTTATTTGCACACTTGAACCATCGTCCCACAACATATTGCTGTAGACAATATGTGTTGAATCCAATCCAAATTGCAAACACGTTTGATTATCTTTATAGCATTGTTTTCTTGGCGTCAAAATGGCAAAAAATGCATTGGGTCTGTTGTAAACCAATACAGAATCTTTATTGAAAACGCAGACATTACCATTGCTATAGGTCAATTTTACACTAATGTGTTTTAATCTAGGAATGCTGTATTGGTGTGTAAAGGTTTTATTGTTGGAGATTGACCCATCCCCCAGATTCCAAGCGTATTGCTTAACAGAATCAGTTCCATGTTGGATATCAACGCCCAAATCATCACCGGGACAAATCGAATCGGTCGATAACAAAACATTGGGTTGCGCAAAAACGGTTAAACTCTTTTGTATAGAATCTAAGCATCCTTCTTTTGTTTGCACAATAAGCTTGACAGATTTTACACCAGTTGAAGCATAGGCATGTTGCGGAGACGCTTGATTACTGGTCGAACCATTTCCAAATAGATACCTGTAACTATTAATGGGATTGTTAAAATCTGACAGACTTGCATTTGTAAATTGAGCGTCTAGACCAATACAAGCATTGATAAAGGTGAAATTAGCAATTGGCTTATTGTATACCGTCCATGTTTGCCAAACGGTATCAATTATACCATTTGTATCTCGGACAATTAACCGGACATTAAAGGTGCCTTTGCCAGCAAATATATGCATCACATTACTGTCATTGCTCGTATTTAAAAACCCTGAAATGGAATCATCAAAATCCCAAAACAGTGAATCGCCTTGGCCTGTAAACTGAAAAAATACTGAATCGCCAAGACACTTTGAACCCGAAATAGAGAAAGACGCATTGCTTTGAGAATAGGCAGCATTACATAAAATAAAAATGAAACAAACTAGTAATTTGCGCAAGTGACTTGTTTTATATTTTATGTTTTTTAAGATATTCACTAAAAGACAAAAATAAAGTTTTATATATTTAATATGCTATTAATAAATATAAAACAAAT
>CAJBKH010000196.1 GCA_903953615.1 uncultured Bacteroidota bacterium | reverse complement strand
TTGCCTGATAGATAATAAAGTATTAGGCAAAGCAAACCGATACCACCATTGGCGAACACTTGTTTTGCATTGCGCCCCATTTTATCGGAAGCTTGCTTGTTAAGTTTGGTTAAAAAGGTGCCTCCTATTAGTAAAATGAGTGGTAAAATTAAATTGGATAAACCACCAATCGCCAAAATCAGTGCCGTAAAATAGGCTGCAATCGCACCCGTAATGGTTAGCGATTTGACCAAATAAGCCATGAAACACAAGGCCCATAAAATTAAACAGAGGCTGATAGTCAGTTGCATCGAACTAAATTGTAAAAAAAATACGGCATACAGACTTGATAAATTACCTTCTAACATTTTATATGATTAAATTCGTTTGCAAATTAACCAATCCGATTGAAAGAATTAGAAGACTTTGAGTGGTTCCCCAACATATTAAGACAGTATCAAACTGATTTTATCGGTTTTGTAGTCTCTAAATTTAATGTCTATGCCCCTTTTATTGATTACCTAAAAGCATCTACAAAAGCTTCATCTAACATGGTCGATTGGTGCGCAGGGAGCGGTGAACCAGCCATCAGTATTTTTCAAAAGGCTGGTATTTTCAAACAATTAGAACTAACAGATAAATTCCCTTCAAAATACAATGGCGGGGCTAAAAATATTATTTATAATATGGATGCAGTTGATGTTTTAGAAACCTCCATTATAGAAAACACAACTTACACCATGTTCAATGCTTTCCATCATTTTGAAACCAGTGAGCAAATAAGAATTGTAAAACGTTTAAAAGACAATCATGCAAATGCTTTTATCGTAGAAATTTTAGCACCCGATTTTTTATTTTATTTTAAAATTTTATTCACTACAACCATTGGCACCCTCTTGCTTACGCCTTTTTTAAAACCATTCTCTTTTAAAAGACTTTTCTTTACTTACATTTTGCCCATTAATGTTTTTACAATTACTTACGATGGTTTGGTATCTGTATACAAATCAAAATCTGTTAAGCAATACCAACAACAACTAGATGGCATTCTTGAACCATCGGCTATTTTTGAACTTAAGAAAGGTCTCTTTAAACTCATTGTTATCCAAGTTAAACCATGAAAAAACTTTACATCCTCTGGAAATTCAGTCGACCGCATACCATCATTGGCAGCACCATTAGCATCACCACTTTGTATGCCATGGCCTGTCAACAAATTGCCTTTTTAGACCATTGGCCTTTGCTAATCATGTCCATTATAACCGGCATTACTTGCAATATTTTTATTGTAGGTATCAATCAAATTGAAGATGTTGAAATCGACAAAATCAATAAACCTTATTTACCCATTGCAGCAGGTGAATTAAGTATTAAAAACGCCTATCGCATTATTTATGCCTCTGCCCTTTTATCTGTGCTTTTCGCTACTTATATCTCCTTTTATTTAACAGGCATAGTCGTGCTCTCTATGCTCATAGGTATGGCGTATTCACTACCTCCCTTGAGCTTGAAAAAGCACCATTTACCAGCGGCTTTAGCCATTACAATTGTTCGCGGATTCTTAGTGAATATTGGCGGTTTTTATGTCTTCAATACTGTTGTTAATCAGTCGACCGAAATCATTGAACCCGTGTGGCTATTAACCTTTTTTATCATTGCATTTAGCATTGCCATTTCATGGTTTAAAGACATGCCCGATACCGAAGGTGATGCAAAATACAAAATCAAAACTTTGGCCATACTCTACTCGCAAAAAACAGCACTGATTGCCGGTACCTGTTTGGTAGGACTGGCCTTTGGAATGTTGATCTATTATTACACAGTTACCTATTTTATCAGCGAACATCCCTCCTTTAGCACCAATTTGCTACTATTCGGCAATGCCATTTTACTGGGAATGTTCATCGTTAATACCGCCATGATTCGCTTAAAAAAGCACAACTCCATAAAGCAATTCTACAAACGCTTTTGGCTGTTCTTCTTCGCGGAATACGCTTTGTATTTGATTGCGTTTATTTAGGCCACAGATGCCGATAGCGATCGGCACAGATTTTAAATAATAAATCTATTTAACTGAAGATTGAAAAATCTTATTGGAAATAATAACACTATTAAAAAATCACGATTGAGTAACCGTGATTTCAGAAGGTACAAAAATTTAGTTTAAGCCTTGTAAAGTAGCTTTAACTTCGGCTATGTTTGGCAATTCGTTCGCATTCTCTAACACTTCAGCGTAACGAATTACACCTTCTTTGTCAACTACAAAAGCCGAACGTTTAGCAACACCTTTCATACCGAAAGCAAAGCTTTCATAAAGCACATTATAGGCAGTACCTGCTTCTTTGTTAAAATCGCACAACAAATCGAAATTCAATTGTTGATCTTCTTTGTATTTAATTAAAGTAAAAACAGTATCGATAGAAATACCAAACACTTTAGCATTTAAACTTTGGTATTGGGCGATATCATCTCTTACACCACATAACTCTGCTGTGCAGGTGCTAGTAAAGGCAAATGGGAAAAATAATAAAACAACATTCTGACCTCTTAATTCAGATAAGGTTACAGTGGCTTTGTTAGTATCGGTTAATGAAAAATCTGGGGCTAAGGTTCCTACTTCAATTGTCATAAAATATTTTAAATAATGGGAGCAAATGTAATGCTTCTTTTTGTTTAAACTAAATTACACAATATAGACAAAACCTATTGATAGAAAGACTCTCAGATTCAACATATAAAGCATCCAAATGACAATTGAAAGCTTTCCATACTAAAGTTTATTGAACCCAACTTAAGTAGTAGGAAGGATCCTCAACATTCATTGCCGCTTCTGTAATTTGCAATGGGAAAAACGGATCTATCATCACAGCCAATTCCTTGGTCTCCTTAGCACCTATGCTTTTTTCTACAGTACCAGGATGTGGTCCATGCGGAATGCCCTTAGGGTGAAGCGATATCATGCCGCGCTCCACATGCTTGCGACTCATGAAATCGCCATCGACATAGTACAATACTTCATCGCTATCGACATTGCTGTGGTTATAAGGTGCTGGAATAGATAAAGGATGGTAATCGTAAAGGCGCGGTACAAATGAACAAATCACAAAATTATGCCCTTCGAATGTTTGGTGAATCGGTGGTGGCATGTGCACACGTCCAGTGATAGGTTCATAGTTATGAATACTAAATCCAAAAGGGTATTGAAAACCGTCCCAACCAATGGCATCAAAAGGATGTGTTGCATATACATATGGAAAAATTTGGTCGCCCTTTTTAATCATCACTTTAAAATCACCTTGCTCATCGTGTGTTTCAATCGAATGCGGTAATTTAATATCGCGCTCGCAATAAGGTGAATGCTCTAAAAACTGTCCGTAATTGTTAAGGTAGCGCTTTGGTGGACGAATAGGACTGAATGATTCTGTAATAAACAAACGGTTGTTTTCGTTTTCGAATTCTAATTGATAGATAATACCTCTTGGTATGACAAGATAATCGCCATATTCAAAATTAATTTTACCATATAAAGTTTTAAGGGTTCCTTTTCCTTCATGAACAAAAATCACCTCATCGCAGTCGGCATTTTTATAAAAATAGTCGGTCATCGATGCAGTAGGTGCTGCAGTGGTTAAATACACATCTTTATTGAAGAGTTGTATAACGCGACTTTCGAGATAATCTTTTTTAGGGGCTGTTTTAAAAGTTAAGAAACTGCGGTTTTGCATATTATTTGCAATGGCAGCTTTTGGCGCTACATCGATTGGTGAACCTATCGACTTTACAAGTGTAGGTGGGTGGCAATGGTAAACAAGCGAGTAAATACTTGAAAAACCTTCGGTGCTTATGAGTTCCTCTGAATACAAGCCACCATTGGGTTTACGAAACTGGGTGTGTCTTTTTTCAGGGATTTGACCTGCTTTATAATAA
This sequence comes from uncultured Bacteroidota bacterium, assembly GCA_903953615.1. Classification (GTDB taxonomy): domain Bacteria; phylum Bacteroidota; class Bacteroidia; order NS11-12g; family UBA955; genus JABMMZ01. The sequence continues at coordinate 5,242 of CAJBKH010000196.1, read as the reverse complement.
AATGGCATAAAAAACGTTTAAAATTGTGGGTAAAATTAATGAAATTTGTGTTTATGTTAAAGTTTAAATCGTTTTGTGTTTTTTTAGTTCTCTTATTTGTGTTTTTATTAGTGCCCAGTTGCAGTGATAATGGTGCTGCACGTTATATAAGCGAAAAGGATACAATGTACTCTGCAGACATACGAAGTGTGAGCGAAAAAATCAATAAATCGCCTAATAATGCAGAACTTTACTACAAACGGGCCAATACTTTTTATTTCGAATCAAACATAAAACAAGCCATCCTCGACATTGATTTTGCCATCAGCATAGACTCAATTAATCCCCTATATGAATTTAAACGTGCTGAATTTTTAATTTCTGGCGATACTGCCAATTCTAAGGAAGCCATCAAAAGTTTTAAAAAATCACTGCGCTTAAAACCGAATTATGTGGAAGCCATGTTGGCCTATGGTAAACTCTTAATTGCCCGTCAGAGTTACGAAGAAGCCGAAAAAATATATTTTAATTGTAACAAAATCGACCCATCGAATCCAGCCACCTATTTTTACTTAGGATTAATGGCCAAAGAAATGAAAGATACCACCAAGGCATTGGCTTTATTCGAAAAGACTTTGGTATATGATGGAAATTACTACGATGCCATTATGCAGTTGGGCGATTACTACGCTTTTAAAAACGATGCTAAAGCATTGGTTTTTTATGATAGAGCCATGGCCATCAACCCATACAGCGAAGAACCTTTGTACGCCAAGGGTTTATATTTACAAAAAAACAACCAATACAAAGACGCTGCATTCATCTACGAACAAGTGGCTAAAATGAATCCTGGCCATATACTTTGTCGCTATAATTTGGCTTATATCAATGCCTTTTTCAAAAACTATAAAATTGCATCTGATATATTAGATGAAACACTTGAATTAGACAAAACCAACGCAGATGCATACGCTCTTAGAGGTTTAATGAAAGAGAAATTAAACAACCACACTGGTGCCATGATGGACTATCAAAATGCCTTGCAATTGGATAAAAATCAAAAAGCTGCCGAAGAAGGTTTGAAACGCTTGAAATACTCTATTTCATTTTAATTACGCTTACACCCCTTATAAACTAGTCGCTTTATTGGTGGCCAAAAAATTAGTTGGTCACGTTTCTATGAGGTTTTAATTCGAATACTTTAAAATCAATCTGTTTGAATCTTTGCAATAACAGGCGCTTTAATCGTTTTACGACATAAAAAAAGGCCATCTTTTCAGATGACCTTTCTAATAATATTGTATGGTTCTTAGTGACCGAAGGTAATTACACCTGGTATGCCACTGTAACTAAAATTCAATTTTAAAGTTTTTGCATCTAATTGCACAATCTCAGTTGTATCTTGAATTTGAATGGTGCCCACTGTTAAGTCTAAGTACATTTTTTTATCGCTATCAATTAATTTGTAAGGACCGCTGGTTGAATCAGGATCGCTTGCACTGCACTTATTTGGGGTATCATAAGAGGTTAAAATATTGCTTAATTTAAAATAATAGGAATTGTCTTTGTTGCAAGTCTTTACCAATAAGGCATTGTTCCAAACATCGCCTAAGCCATCTGCGGTTAAAGCCGTTATTTTCCAAGTGGTATCCGACAGATAGGTTTGCGCAGAAACAGTTGGGGTATTGTTCTTAGGTTCTTCCTTGGTATCATCTTCCTTTTTACAAGCCACAAATACGACAGTAGCAATGGCAACAATGTATAAAAATTTTAACTTATTCATAATTAATACAAATATAAGCGCATTTTAGATTTATTTTGCAACTCAAATTTCTATGGCTTGGTATAAAGATTGGTTCAATTCACCCTATTATCATATTTTATATGGTCAACATAACGATGCAGAAGCAGCCTTGTTTATCGATCATTTAGCGGATTTGTTGCAGTTTAAAAACCACCAATTTGCACTCGATTTGGCTTGTGGCAAGGGCCGACACTCCAAGCAATTGGCCAACCATGGGCTAGTTGTAACTGGTATCGACCTCAGTGAGGAAAGCATTAAAGCAGCCCAAGCATTTGCGGCTGACAACTTAAACTTCGAAGTGCACGATATGCGAAAAGTTTACAAAAAAATGAACTTCGACTATGTCTTTAATCTTTTTACAAGTTTTGGTTATTTTGCAAACCCCGATGATAATATCGCCACCTTAACGGCGGTTAAAGACAATCTTAAAGTGCATGGCTGCTTTGTACAAGATTATTTTAACGCACCCTGTGTCATCAATCAAATGGTAAGTCACAATGAAATTAATACCGGCGGTATTCTTTTTAAAATTACTAAAGAAATAAAAGAGAAGAAAATCATTAAAACCATTGCGTTTAACGACCAAGGTGAGCACTACCAATTCAACGAAGAGGTTGATTTATTTACCCTCTCCGATTTTGAAGCTTTATACAAGCAAGCTGGTTTAAAAATTGAGCATATTTTTGGCGATTACCAACTAGGCGCCTACGATCCCAACCAATCCAAACGCCTTATTTTAATTTCTAAGCCACTATGAACAATGCCTTCGACACCTACTTTTACCACCTCATCAATCAGCAATTAACAGCCGATTGGTTGGATTTTTTAATGGTAAAATTCTCTGATAAATTGTTTTGGATACCGTTTTATGCAGTTGTTATTTTTTTCTTGTACAAACAATTTGGTAAACAAAGTTTACTAATTTTATTTTTTGCAGGTTTATCTGTTGTGATGGCCGATCGCCTTACCAGTGGTTATATGAAACCTCATTTTGCTCGTGTTAGACCTTGTCATGAATTGGAATTAACACCACGCATACCAAAAGGAATTGAATGTAGTAATACTGGTAGCATGGCATCATCGCATGCGGCCAATCATTTTGCCATTGCTATTTTTTTCATTGGCATTTTTGGAATGCATAAAAAAACCTTGACTACCCTATGGCTTTTATGGGCCGCCAGCATTGCCTATAGTCGCGTTTATTGTGGGGTGCATTACCCAACAGATGTGCTAGTTGGTGGTGCTTTGGGAGCACTCATAGGATTGATCTGTTTAAAATTATACCGCTTTACCAATTCGAAAATGCAATGGAACTAATCATCCCTTTATTAATTCTGTTCATCGGTCCTTTTATAGGGGTGCTTTTAAATTTTAAATTAAAAATTAAGAGTCACCGATTTATTGGCTACTCCGTTTTATTTAGTGGGTCGTTTTTATTGGGTATCGCTTTGTTTGGCTTGATGCCTGAGCTGTTTAGCAATATCAAACAGGCCGGCTTGTGGTTGGCATTCGGTTTTTTTATTCAAGTGGGACTCGAAAAATTTACAGGTGGTGTTGGACATGGGCACATTCATGCGCATGATGTGCCAAAAAATATCATGGTGTTGTACATCGGTTTATTTTTACATGCTTTTTTCGAAGGTTATTCCTCAGGTTTAAACAACTACATTAACCCATCGGCCTTATCGGGCATGATTGTTGGCATTTCACTTCACGAAGTACCAGCTGCCTTCTCATTATCGATTTTATTGAATCAAAAATTAACAGTCAAAAATACCAAATTATTATTGTTAATCATCTATACTTTGGCCTCTCCTATTGGTTATTTTATTGGGGTATTTGTGCATTCAGAATCCATGATATCTGAAAACTTATCTCAGATTATAACAGCCATTATTGCGGGTACTTTCTTACATATCAGTACCACCATTGTGTTCGAAAATTCTATTTGGAAAAAAGAAGGCATGAAGAAATGGATCTTCATCATTGGCGGCATGGTGATTTCTTATATTGCCTGCGCTATAGGTTAATACGCCACAGATTCACAGATAAAATACATTCCTATTTCTCTGATAATGTTTTGAAATTTCCAACCTCGGAGTAAACCAAAATCTGTGGCCTCGAATTTATTATTATAATCTGTGAATCTGTGGCAACTTTTAACACTTGCTCGCAGCGATGCTGCGAGCAGAAACAATTTAGCCACAGATGCACAGATAAATTTCAAACTAATTAAAACCTTTAGAATAATTCATAATCTTTATTTGGCTTCCTAATAGTTTTATCTGTGTCCTAATCAATTGGTTCCCTCTGTGAATCTGTGGCTAACTCTCTCCTTCCGCCATATTTTTGTAATAATATAAGCACAGCACAATAAAACAACCCAAATTGCATTAATTTGCATAACGAATGAAATACTTTTTGCTATCCTTTATTATTGTCCTGAGTAGTGCAAAGCTGCATGCCCAATTGGCCGGAAAAAGTACCTATGCCTTTTTAAACATGAACCCTTCGGCCCGCAGTTTGGCTTTAGGCAGCAATTCCATTTCGGCAATTGATAAAGATTTGAGTGTGGCTTGGCAAAACCCTGCAGCCCTCAACCCTAGCATGCATAACAATGCATTTGTAAGTTATAATAATTATGTTTCGGATATTAAATCGGGGTATTTTAGTTATGCGCGCACGCTTAAAAACAAAGGGACTTTAGCCGCTTCTGTGATGTACCTCGACTATGGTAAATTCGATGGGTACTTACCCAATGGTATTTCGACAGGTGTTTTTACAGTAAAAGACCAATGTTTTCAATTGGGCTATGGCAAGGCACTGAATGACAAATTCAAAGTAGGCGCTTCTTTCAATTATATTTATTCTATTTACGAATCCTTTGTTAGCAATGGTCTTTCAACTAACCTCTCGGCCATTTACGATGATACCGCCAATAATTTGTGTATTACTGGGATAGCAAAAAACATAGGCTTTCAAGCCATTCCATACAGTGGCACCAGCCGTCAGCCTTTGCCATTTGGGGTTGACATTGCCATCGGCAAGCGTTTAAAATATTTGCCTTTCCGTTACAACTTAGTCATTCACGATTTACAAAAACCCGATATGCGTTATAGTTATGCATCGACCATTAAAGATGAAAACGGCAATATCAAAATTATTAAAATGACCATGGGTGATAATATCCTCAGACATTTAACCTTGGGTGGCGAGTTAAATTTATCGAAACATTTTGTGGTGCGTTTTGGCTATAACCACATGCGCAGAAAAGAAGCATCGCCTGAGCAAAAGCGCGGTACCACTGGCTTTAGTTGGGGCCTTGGTTTTAAGGTCAGCAAATTCATCATCAATTACGGTAGTGCCTCTTTGTTCCCTGGTTATAATGCCAATCAATTCAGCCTACAATGCAATTTGGGCGATTTTTATAAGAAGAAGTAGGGTGTGGGTTATTGGTTA
>CAJBKH010000195.1 GCA_903953615.1 uncultured Bacteroidota bacterium | reverse complement strand
CAATGGATAGTTATATCCTCCAGGTGCCTTACCTAAACGACTTTCTAAATCAAGAAAACCTTTCTCAGCCATTATTTTTAAATTCTCTGCAAATTGTGGTTCAACGGTACGTAAACATTCAATGCTTTTTTCCAATAAATCTTTGCCATCAGTAAATGGTTTTAACGGCGCCTTGTTCTCTGGATCTACCGCCATGTCATAAGGTTTTAAAACATCCAATTGCATCGTGGCTTTGCGCGCTAGGTCTAGCTCTTTACAAAGCGGTACGACTTTCTGTGCAATGGCATCATGAAAATCATAACAGTCTTGCACACTGTAGTCGAAGCGCCCCATGGCCTGGTGCATATAATCTCTGAAATTAGAATAGCCAGTATTGGTGGCCACTACATGGCGCTTCTCAATGAGTTGATTGAATAAATCATTTAATTCTTCTTTAACAGTTGCGCGTTTTTCATTAATGGTTTCGTAAGCCATTTTTCGTTTGTCTCTATCGGGTTCTTTTAAAAAATTAGACGCTTGTTGTAAGGTTAATTCTTTTCCTTCTATAGTAACAGAGAGACCACCAGTAATGCTACCATATTTTTGAGCTAAGGTTTGTAGTTCCGCTTGAATCGGAATATTCTCTTCTCGGTACAATTTAATGGCATTGTTAATCGATCTGAAATAAATGAGATAATCACTGCTTTCTCCCAATTCAAAGTTGAATTCTGAATTAGCAATTTTGTGGTTCAGCTGATCATCATAGGGCGCAATATTGGGTTGAATATTGGTCACAAAATCAATGTAACTTTCTTCTAATGCCTTGTTGGTGGTATCGCAGGTCATCTTGATGTACTTCCAAGCCAGATCTTCGCTCACAACACTTTCCAATTCGCTTAATTCGGCAAGAAATGCTTCAAAACTAGCTTTAGTGCTAATGTCTTTCGCTACTAAATTATCGTAATAAGGTTGTAATTCAGTCCAGGTTTGGATGGTAAAATCCTGCGGTAAAAAGATTCTGTTTTTCATTTGAATATCGAGTATTCAAACTTACAAAAATCTACCGACTTTAAAGCAAGGGCTTGCAGGAGATTATTTTATTCGAATTTTAATTCGTCGGCAAATTCAATCGGAATTTTATGAACGGTTCCAAAGGTTTTTATTCTGCAATAGCCATCAAATTTAACGGGGAACACTTTTTGTCTATTCAATGCGTTTTCAATTAAACCGCCCAGACTTTGACTGTAACCCATTTTAACCATGTCGATTTTAAAATGCAAAGGTATTTCGAAGTTTGAATTGCCTTGGATATTTGTAAGTGCTGTTTGAGAAACATGCCCAATAGAGGCATCGTTCGAAAAGACCTTTAATTCTGTATTAAGCAAAGTCGCTTCAATGGTGTTGGGATTATTAAAAACGGCAACGGCATTAACATCGGCCATATTACCTTCAATCTTTACTACTTCGATGGTTTTAATGGCGACAAAAGTTGGTTCCTTAAAAGGATTGAAATACAACCAAGCGGCTACACCAGCTAAAATTAACACCAACAGTAGGATGATTTTCTTGATCATAAAAGAAGTACAAATTTAAACTTTTACCTTAAACTTTTATGACAGGTTTTTTATTTCAAATCAATTCAGAATTGATTTCGTGAATTTAAATAATTTCATATAGTACTCAAGTATTTTCGCCTTTGGAGCACTTAATCCAGAATTATTAATAAAGTCGCTTAGGAAATCAGTCCAATTATTCGCGTTAACAATGCTGAAAACAGTTGAAAGAGAAGGCCCATTAACACGGGTTGTATGCCACCAACCATTCGGCATGTATAAACTTTCTCCAGCCTTTAAAACAAATTTTGTTGGCTTGGTTTGTTCAAAAAGCGGATAAGTGTCTAAGTCTGGTAGTTCAACAT
>CAJBKH010000194.1 GCA_903953615.1 uncultured Bacteroidota bacterium | reverse complement strand
CATGAATGATGAAGAAACAGTTGCCCTTATTGCAGGCGGCCATACACTAGGTAAAACCCATGGTGCAGGTCCTGCTTCGCATGTAGGCGCAGAGCCAGAATCGGCTCCTATTGAAGAACAAGGTTTCGGCTGGAAAAGTACTTACAAATCGGGCAAAGGAATAGATGCCATTACCTCGGGTGTAGAAGTTACTTGGACCCCAACACCTACCCAATGGAACAATTCGTATTTTAAAATACTTTTTAAATATGAATGGGAATTAACTAAAAGTCCTGCGGGTGCCTACCAATGGAAAGCAAAAACAACGGATCAAATTATACCCAATGCTTTTGATAGCACCCAATACCAATTACCTACTATGTTAACTACCGATTTGTCTTTGCGCTTTGATCCAGCTTATGAAAAGATTTCGCGTAAATTCATGAATGATCCAAAAGCTTTTGAAGACGCATTCGCACGTGCTTGGTTTAAATTAACACACCGCGATTTAGGTCCAACCACTTTGTATTACGGTCCTGAGGTACCAAAAGAACAATTGATTTGGCAAGACCCTATCCCTGCTGTAAATCACCCTTTGGTAGATGCCAAAGACATAGCTGAACTAAAAGTAAGTATCCTAAATGCTGGACTTACAGTTGGTGAATTGGTGAACGTTGCTTGGGCCTCTGCTTCAACCTTCCGCGGTTCTGATAACAGAGGAGGTGCCAATGGTGCACGCATTCAATTATTGCCGCAGAAAAATTGGGCCATCAATAATCCAGTACAACTTGAAAAAGTGTTAAGTGCTTATAGAAAAATTCAAGCAGCTTTATTAACTAACTCAAAAAAGAAAATATCAATGGCCGATTTAATTGTCTTAGGTGGTTGCGCTGCAATTGAAAAAGCGGCTAAAGATGCTGGCATGTCCGTTGAAGTGCCTTTCACCCCTGGTCGCATGGATGCACTGCAAGCACAAACAGATATTAATAACATAGCGGTGCTAGAACCAAAGGTGGATGGCTTTAGAAATTACGCCCAAACTCAATACACCGTATCGACTGAAGAACTACTGATTGACAAAGCGCAATTGCTTAAACTATCTGTTCCCGAAATGACTGTATTACTTGGCGGTATACGTGTATTAGATGCTAACTTTAACCACAATCAGCAAGGTGTTCTTACAACATCACCAGGACGATTAAACAACGATTTCTTTGTTAATCTTTTGGACATGTCGACAGCTTGGACACCAACTTCAGAAACCAAAGAAATATTCGAAGGAAAAGACAGAACAACAGGCAATCTAAAATGGACTGCTTCACGTGCTGATCTAATTTTTGGCAGCAACTCAGAATTGCGCGCCATTGCCGAGGTTTATGCAAGTGCTGATGCCAAAGAAAAATTTGTAACCGACTTTGTTCAAGCTTGGGTTAAAGTAATGAACCTCGATCGATTTGATTTGAGAAAATAAAATTCTTATAAAAAACTATAAAAAAAGGCTTGATTAATCAAGCCTTTTTTTATTTACTTTAAAATGTTTTTAAAAACATTTTACAATTCTAGACAATCCCTTTAAAAATCCACATTTTTCAACGAACGGATGGTTTATTCAAATGAACGGCCTGTTTAATCAGACAAAATTGTTTAAATCCAACTACATTATTTAAAGACTTGAATAAGTTAATAAAATATTCCATATTGCAACTCGCAAATTAAATGTTTAATGATAAGCTATGTAATTCTTGAAGACGAGATTTCTGATTTGGAAACCTTAAGAGCTTACTTAAAAACAGACGCCCGTTTTTTTGAACGTGGAGCTTTTGATTGCATTACTAAAATGGATGCTTTTTTAAAAGACCAGAAAATTGATTTGGTATTTGCTGACATTAAAATAGGTGAAACCAACCTAATAAACCACTGGACAAAAATGAGCAAAAGACCTGAATTGATTCTCATAAGTTCCTACCCACAATATGCGCTTCCTGCTTTTGCCACCGAGGCTTTACATTTTATAACAAAACCCATTAAACCCGAGATATTATGTACAGCCTTAGAACGCGCGCATCGCAAAATACAATTAAACATTACCCAAAAAGAATTGAACTTTTTTTTCGTTCAATCGGGTAAAAACAAATTTAATCGAGTAGCCTTTGATGAGCTGATATGCATTGAAGCGGATGGCGAATATTTGCGCATACAATTAACAGAAAATCGCGAAATTTTAGTTTTCAAAAGATTGAAATCGATGTTGAGCGAATTGCCGGCTGCTTATTTCAAACAAATCCACCGTTCTTACATTATCAATATTAATCATATCGATGCAATCGATTTTCACGAAGTTCAGTTAATGAACAAACACATTTTAGCTGTTGGCAAAACCTATAAATCTGTAATTCAAGAAATCCTCTCGAGCAATACTACCACCTTATAGTTCTAGCAATGAATATTGCATTCTATTTAAAACCAAGCTTAACAAAGGCTATAAAATCTTGCATGATAAACGCATAATGGGCCCGATGATGTTTAACAAAATAATCAATAATGTATTGCCCAGCCGATACCTGTCCACGATTTAGGTTTTCCGAAACACTGTTCGAAATGTAGATAGAATAAGGCGCATCATATACTTGCTCTATTTTAACAAAGCCACCTTGCTGGTTGTGTTTAATGGCGTTTAAGAGCAGATTGCGAAACAACACTTTTAAACCATGCACATCGCCTTGCACTATGCAATTTTCGGCCATGGTGAATTCCACCTTTAACTGCTTGCCTTTAATCATAAAATCAAGGTCGAACAGCAAATCTTCAATCAACTCTTTTATAAAAATATTTTGAATAAAAACCTCTTGTTTTTTTTGAGCAGCTAGAGCCATACTTAAAGTATCATCTAATAAATATTCGTAACTGATTAATGTATGCTCAGCATTGGCAATGCCATTTTCGCCTTTAAGGGCGTGTGCTAATTGCGATAGCGGACTTCTTAAATCATGCGACAGAGCAGTTGTATACCATTGCCGATGAATGTTGGCCCTTCTGAGTTTAATGTAGGCCACAACTGCCAATATGAGCACTACAATTAAGGCCACCAACAAAGCGATTAACCAATCTAAAAACTGCTGGTTGCGCCTTTGTTCATTCAGAATTTTTATATTGGCCTCCATCAGTATATCTATCGCGGCAAGATTAGAAGCGACAGTGCGATCGTGATAAAATTCATCCGTCGAAACATAAACCATTTTTGGAATGCTATCGCTACAATAAAATCTTTTTGCAAAAAAACCATAAATACCAGCATAATGTCTTTCAACTTCTATGTCGCCCAAATACGCTACAACACTATGCGCTTTACGCATACATGCAATGGCATTCAAAGAATCATTTTGTTTCAAGTACTCTTGCACCAAGCCAATGTTCATTCTAAAATAAGCCAAGTAGTTAGTAGAAGGAATACCAATGCTTCTGTTTAGATAGTCTACATTTTCATAATGATTAGCGTAGTATAAATTCATTAAACCCTCTTCTTTGAAGGGTGATGGCAATTTATTAAAAAGTATTTCGATTGGTTTATTATCAAATTGAAGATTAGTATTTGTTAAATACATTAACACTGTTTCGATATAGGGTGTGTAAGCCTTCATAGCCAGAAACTTATTACAAATAGTTTCAATTTCATAGCTCGAAATGGCCTTGTTCTCCAAGTAAAATGATTTGATAAATATTTTGATTCTGTTGAGCCTTATAAAAGCATTCTCAGGCCTATATTCCGGCACCTTGGGCAAATAGGCTTTGATATAATAATAACTTTTTTCGAAATGCCCTGTAAAATGACTGCGCTCAATGATTAAATTATAAAGGCCATATTTCAAATTCGATACAGTTGTATCACTGCTTAGCTCCGCATAATCTGCAGCTTCCTTAAAGGTTTTAATGGTGTTCTCATTATCTTGGTTCAAATAGTATTTATTGGCCAAATCAACATAGGCAAATACTTTGTCCCGCCCCTTTAAACTTGGTATTTTATTTTGAAAGAAATTGAGTTCATGGGATACCAAAAAAGGCCCATCGTAATGGTAAGCAGTATACCAAAATGGATGATTAGAGGCTTGGGCGGAAAACACCATTAGGCACAAATAGGCTAAAGTAACATACAGCTTCATTCTTTGGCAATATAATGAAAGTACTTGAAATTATAGAGGAAACGAAAGAGCCATTCGTTGAGCCATTTATCACTTTCATAGGAGTAAGTCTTTCGTTCACTGAATAGCTGTTTTTAGCCTAAAAAATGTGAATACATTTGTCCTGAAATTATCAAAAACCATGGAAAATGTCCTTTCAGAAATCAATGTCAATCATCTGCAATCAAAATTGAGTAATCAAAAACTTTATATCAAAACGGCTCTAACTACTGAAACCTTTGCATTGAAAACAATCAACGAAATTAGTGTCATTGACTTAATTGATGAATTCAATAAATCATTGGCTCAACACCTTAAAAAAAGAAGCAGTGCTTTTGGAATTGCTACTACCGGCATTATTCTGTTTTTAGTTGGCATAGTATTTAAGGTTTGGCTACTTTCACTTAGCAGTGTTTTACCATTAATTATTGGAATTACCCAATTAAATAAACTTGACGACCCTGCATTAAAATCTTCACTAAGATTAATAATGACTAATGGATATAGAGATTTTGAATTTAATAAATTAGACCATGAAAGCTCTAAAATTGATGAATTCATTTTTAATGTTAAATCAATATTAAACACTTTTCAAAAATAGGCCCTGATGCCTACTTGAAATGTTTAATACGATAGTCAAACAGTGCCGATTTATAACTATATGTACCTAATCAAAGCCAAACTAAAAGGCACCATTTATAGTTTCGAGCACCAAGGTACAGTCACTGTTGTTAGGTAAATTGAGATCAATAACCGAGAGTAATTATATATATCAAGATGAAGGGCGCAGCAGTGGGTTGCGCCTTTTTTATTTACTCAATACACCTTTCCCTCTTCTTGTAAAATTATAAAAGCAGCTTCCCAATCGGGCAGGGTTTCGGTTTCGTATCCAAACGTTTTGCCAGTGGCTATTTTGCTAAATGCTTTCATGGCCTTAAGATGGGGACCAACCCTCATAAATGCAAGCATAGCATCGCGACTGTCCCATGCTGTTAAAGTACATTGATAGCCATTGATCTTTTTTACCTCACAGTGTAAATTACCCATGGCCGTTTGTGCCTGTCTAAAACTTGGAATGGCCAAAGTCCAAAATTTAATATAACCTATAAAACCCTTTGGTTTTAGTCCAGTGATTGAAACGTACATAATAAAGCTAGAAATATCAAAAATAGGAACGTTTAAAGCCAAGGATTGTTTTAAATCAAATTTATCAGATTACATTTGTAAATGTGATGAAGTATTTTTCTTTTCTGATTTTAGTATTGCTATCGACCCAATCAACATTTGCACAAGAGAATGAAGCAGATACCACTTTCATCAACAACAACGATAGTTTAAAAAGCCTTGATTGGTTGGCCGATTCGGCCTATGGTGTATTTAGAACCGAGCGCTTCAATAGCATGCGTACCTTTTTTCATTCTTATTCGACCTACAAGAACATGATTGATACTTCGATGGCTGGCGATCAAACTGAGTACACTAAGTTTGTTGTATACAATACCCGATGGAATTATTTGCGCATTCAATTTGCCAAAATGATTAAGAAAATTCACAAGGCGGGAATCGATTGGAAGGATACTAAACTGGATACTGTTTATTTTAAAAAAGGCAAAGACCAAGGCGTAAATTATGCCTACATTCATTGGGTAATAAAAGTGAAAGGCAAAAAAAAATATACCCTCTCAACTGTGGCCCTTCAACTAAAAGATAAGTGGTATATTATGGATGAATTGAAATTCGAAGGACTTGTGCCTGAGCCTAAAACAGCCAAAGGTAAAAAGCGCCCTGCACTCAAAATTCCTGACAACGTTAAAATTCAAAATTGAGCGGAAATTGAATTGAATTCTATTTATTATGGAATTTTTCTGCATATTCGCAGAATGAGTGAGAATAATGATATTCCTTTAATTAATGTTCGGAAGGTTTTTTTCGATAAGAATCCAAAATTAGCTAAATGGATTCCAGGTTTCATGTTCCGTTTTTTTGAAAAATTAATTCATCAAGAGGACATGAACAGAATTATTGTGAATACACGTGGAAAGGAAGGTGTCGACTTTGCACAAGCCTGTTTCGATGAAATTGGCGTAACCATTACCTCTAAAAACAACCATTTTTTACCAACAACTGGTAGGGTTATATTGGCTGCTAACCATCCATTGGGTGGCTTAGATGGCATGGGCTATATCATTGAGGCCAATAAGGTGCGCCCTGATGTTAAATTTTTAGTAAATGATATTTTAATGAATGTAAAACCACTGCAAAGTGTTTTTATGGGCGTTAACAAACACGGTGCGAACGCTAAGCGTTCACTAATTGCTGTGGAGCGTTTATTTGCATCCGACCAGGCAGTACTAATTTTTCCGGCAGGCATGGTTTCGCGCAAACAAGAAGGCCGCATTTTTGATTTAAAATGGAACAAAGGCTACATCACCAAATCTGTTAAATACCAAACTGATATTATACCTGCTTTTGTTGAAGGCCAAAACAGTAAACGGTTTTACAACATTGCCAAATACCGCAAAATGTTAGGTATCAAATTGAACATCGAAATGTTGTTGTTGCCTTCAGAAATGTTTAAGCAAAAAGGCAAAACCATTACCATTCACTTTGGCAAACCAATACCTGCTTACCTAATAAAAAACATTGGCGAGCACCACAGAATTGCCAATGCCATGCGCCATTTTGTTTATCTATTAAAAGATAATCCTGAAGCTGATTTTGAAGCCTTCTATCATCAGTTTAAACAAAAATAATTGACTTAAAATTGCCAGGAATATGCAGGAAATAATTGCACCCATCGATAGGGATTTATTAGAAAAAGAATTAAATGAAAGTGTTTTTGTAAGACCCACCAATAATGGGAACAATCAATTATTTATAATCAATTGTCACAATGCACCTAATGTATTAAAAGAAATTGGTCGTTTAAGAGAGCTTTCATTCAGAACTGCCGGAGGCGGCACAGGCAAGGATTGCGACTTGGATGAATTTGATTTCGGCCCTAGTGCTTACCAACAGTTAATTGTTTGGCAACCCCAAGACAGAGAAATTATAGGCGGTTACCGCTATATACGCACCATAGATGCACGCGATGCACAGGGCGAATACCATTTGGCCACTTCAGAAATATATGCCTTTAGCGACCGCATGAAGCAACATTATTTTTTAAAGACCATTGAATTAGGTCGCTCTTTTGTGCAGCCTAAATACCAACCGAGTTTAGAAAACCGTAAAGGTTTATTTAGCTTAGATAATTTATGGGACGGCCTAGGTGCCCTTATTATTAACCATCCTGAAATGGATTACTTTTATGGAAAAGTAACCATGTACACGCATTTTCAGCGCGAGGCACGCGATTTAATTTTAGCCTTCATGCACCATTACTTTCCAGATAAGGAACATCTTATCATTGTCGAAAATCCAATACAGCCTCAAACCGATACAAGTGCATTCGTAGCATCATTGCAGGGGCTCGATTATAAGGAAGGTCACCACATCCTAAATGCACACGTGAGAGAGCTAGGAGAAAACATTCCGCCATTGTTTAATGCCTACATGAACACGAGTCCAACGATGAAAACCTTCCCTACCTGTATCAATTCGCACTTTGGTGATGTAGAAGAAACGGGTATTTTGGTAACCATTAAAGATATCTATGAATCGAAGAAGGAGCGCCATGTGAACTCCTATTTAAAGTATTTAGAATCAAAGAAAGCCTGATTTGACAAGGGTTTAAGCAATCATTTTCGAATATTATGAAATATTATTTGTTAAAAAAATAAATATTTCTATATTTGCACTCCTTTTAGGAAATTCCTTGATAGCTCTCCCGATAGCTATCGGGAGGTTAGAGCGAGTAATAACAGACTCTAACTAAACAAATCGGACATATTCCTTGATAGCTCAGCTGGTTAGAGCGAGTGACTGTTAATCACTAGGTCCCTGGTTCGAGCCCAGGTCAGGGAGCGAATTTCTTACGTTAGAAGCAAAAGCCTTGTATTTACAAGGCTTTTTGCAT
>CAJBKH010000193.1 GCA_903953615.1 uncultured Bacteroidota bacterium | reverse complement strand
TGAATGTGAAGCTATTAATAGCAGGTGAGTATTACGAAGACAGTGCACCTTACAAACAACTCATCAAAGAATTAAAGCTCGAAGATTGGGTGGTAGAGCACAACGATTTTATTCCCAACCCCATGGTATCAGCTTATTTTTCGGCCAGCGACATGGTGGTACAAACCTATCACAGCGCTACCCAAAGTGGGGTGACACAAATAGCTTATCACTTTAACAAACCCATGCTAGTTACCAATGTTGGAGGCTTAGCAGAAACCGTTCCGCATGGCGAGGTGGGCTATGTCACAGAGAAAGACGAAAAAGCAATAGCAGATGCTTTAGTAGATTTCTATACCAACCAAAAAGAAGAAAGTTTTTCTAAAAACGCAGCGGAATTTAAAAAGCATTTTAGTTGGGAGAAAATTAGCGAAGGACTGAGGGGCCTGTAGGCAGCCCTTCGACAGGCTCAGGGGGACTAAGCAGTAAGCAGTTTGCAGTGGTGGTATTGCTCAGCGATTTGTGGCAGCTATGTTGTAGTGCTTCTGTTGCAATTTTAGTAGGCCTTAAGCAGTCGGGTTTCGGGTGGCTTGATTCTTTGTTGCTTCAATACACTTGGTAAATACTTTCGATAACTATTAAAACAATAGATCAAAGTTAACTTTAAAAAAAATTCCCTTGTTAGTCATGCTGTCCCGATAATTATCGGGAGTCGAAGCACTAGTACCTCAGAGATTACTACAAGAAAGGCTTTAGGTTTAATCCTAAATTTCGGCTTCGATACACTTCGTCCATACATTCGACAAGCTCAGTAGGACGAAGTGTTGAAAAAACATACCGAATGGTATGTTTTTATTTATAACAAGTGATTTTCAATTCACATGAGTCGGATTAAAAACGACTACCCATCTATGCAATAAAAAGTCAACTCTGAAGGAGTTGAACACGATTAGCCACCGATGCAATCGGTGATTAAAAACGAAATACCACAATGGAACCCTGAAGGGGTTCAACATGAATAGCCATCGATGAAATCGGTGGTTAATAATAAACGTGGTTATTTGAACCCTGAAGGGGTTCAACATGAATAGCCACCGATGAAATCGGTGGTTAATAATAAACGCGGTTATTTGAACCCTGAAGGGGTTCAACTTGAATAGCCACCGATGCAATCGGTGGTTAGCAACGAGACAAGGTTTTACAACCCTGGCGGGGTTGAACAAGGGATTAACGTACAAACCTATTTCCGTTTTGGATTTGCATAATCAATTTGGGTTACCCCTTCAGGTTTGACGTCCCTCCCTTTACCCTTTCTTTTTGCGTTTGTATTTGCCTTTTGTTTGATAATAATACCGTGAGCGGTTTTGATTTTTAATTGCATTTTTCTTCGTGCTAACAGGCATACGAACATGTGCTTTGCGAAACCGCCCTCTGCTATCGATACTTGCTTTCACAAACACTGCCTTCCTAGCCTTCTCGTTATCATTGCCATTGCGACAAGCACTTAAAAAACAAACGACGCAGAAAAAAAGCAAGGCATATCGAATCCCATTTTGTGTGATTGATTTAAAGAGGGCCCTCAACTTTTTTCGCATAAGCAAACATAAACCAATTTATCCATTTCTGCGCATTTGTTGGTGTTTGCGCCAAGCCCGTGCAAAGCTCACCATCAATTCCTCACCCCCATCCCCAAATTACAAAAATAAAAAAAAAACATACCACCCAGTATGTTTTTTCTACTTATTAAAACCGAACTATCTGTGAACTAAAATTAGATTTCATCAGTGAATCAGTGGCAACATATAAAACCCCAACCAAGCACCACCCCTTAACAAAAAATTAATTTTCTATTCAACAATAAAAAAACTATTTTTGAGTTTATTAATCTTTCGCGATGAGCCTACTCACCAAATACAAACCTTGTTTAATCCTCCTATTAACGCTTTGTTTTTTTACACCAAAGGCGCAGGCCGACAGCACTTCGATTACCTACAACCGCTTAGAAGTGCTCATGAATGTTACCAATAGCATCAGTCGCTTTACAGGCAATGGCATTAACCAAACCATTTTCGAAGACCCCTTTTTATTTGGCCTTAAACTCAGCAATAAAAATAAAACCCATGCCATTCGCCTTGGGGTTAATTTTAATGTGAACCGCTCGACCGAAGATTTAAATGGTAGTTCTAAAATAAGTACCCTTAATTCCTGGGCACCATTGGTGGGTTACGAATGGCGCAGAAAATTGAGTTCTAAGTTTGAATTTTATGGCGGCCTTGATGCGCGCTATTATTACGATATCAATGAAACCAATACGACTAACTTTTTCTCTAGTTCAAATATTTCTACTATTTTCAACAACACCCAAAAAGGCTGGGGCGTTGGTCCTTTTTGCGGATTTGTCTATAATTTTTCACCAAGAATCAGTATCTTAACAGAAGGCAATTTCTATGTCAACTTCATTAATATCCAACGCAAATTTTCTAATGACGGTGGTGAAAATTACACCTATTTCGAAAACCGAAATTTAACGAGCATTAGTCCTTCCGCTCCATCTTCCATCTTTTTATTAATCCGCTTGTAAGTATGCGCCAACTTTATTTACTATTGCTTGCATTCTTTCTAACTGCGGGTAGTTCATTATATGCACTCAACGACAGTTTGCACAGTAACAACAATACAAAAAAGCGGTATGTAGGCTTTAACAGTAACTTGTTATTATCGCAATTTGTGCCCTTCAATCAAAATAAAATAACTGCCACCAATGCCTCTATTATGTCGCGTTGGTACAATCCGCAAAACCGTGGCTTCCGCGCAGGCTTTGGCTTATCACTCGATGGCGGCAATAGCAACCAAGTCTTGTATCTTTCTGCTGAAACAGATCGAAGAAAATCTATTTCCAACAAATGGCAATATTTTCAAGGTTTTGGCATCCAATTGAATATTGTATCACCAGGTTTTCAGCGTTTCCGTTCGGCCTCCTTTCAAGATGAATATTTCTTTGGATTTGGTTGGCACTATGGTGTTGAATATGCCGTTAACCCTACTTTTTCTCTGTCCATAGAATCTAGCCTTCGCCTTGGCCTCGATGTCGACGATGGCGGCCTCATCTTCAAAATCGACCCACCCATCAATATTATGGCCCATTATAATATTTCCAATAAAAATTAAGTATATTTGAACTAAGCAACCTTCTGAATATGAAAAATTCAACCATCCTATCAGTCAAAGTATTATTCATCCTCTGTGCTACAGTTGTGATGATTTTTTCTGCTTGTAAAAAGTCGCAATCCGTTGCTACTTCTCGCTCCGAAACCCCTATCCTCCCTTCTACTCCTTTTGAATACATAAGCGTTGAAGAAGGCGGGCAAATCATGGACATCACCGAATTGATTCACGATGAGTCGAACACTATGGTAAGCAACCAAAGTGTGACTTTAGGCCGTGTGCTTTTTTACGATACCAAACTCAGCATTAACAATACCATTTCTTGCGGCTCTTGCCACAAGCAAGCTTTGGGCTTTGCCGATAATGTAGCAGCGAGTATAGGCTTTAGTGACAGGGTTACACCACGTAATTCGATGGCGATTCAAAATGCGGTCCACAACAACAACATGTTCTGGGATTCTCGCGCGCAATCGCCTATGGAATTATCCATGATGCCAGTATTTAACCACTTAGAAATGGGCATGGAAACAGACCAGATGTTAGAATCTAAATTAGCAGCAACTGCCTACTATCCTGAATTATTTTTCCAAGCCTTCGGTTCGAATGTTATCACCAAAGATAAAATAGCCTTGGCCATGACCCACTTTGTGAATTGCCTATTCTCTAAACAATCAAAATTTGATGAAGGCATGAAAGGACCATTCGGCAAGATAGGCGACCCTTCTCAGGTAACGCCAACTAACTTTACAGCATTGGAAATAGAAGGTAAAAAATTGTTTTTTAGCGAAGCCTTTAAATGTTCGCAATGCCATGCGGGTTCTAACTTTTCGGCACCCGATTTTGTAGGGGGCGGTTATGGTGGCAGTGGCTTTGGAAACGACAACGACCCCAGTAACCCAAGAGGTACTGCCAATATTGGTCTCGACTTTGTTTACAAAGACAATGGCAGAGGCGCAGGTAAATTCAAAATACCAAGTTTAAGAAACATTGCTTTAACTGGCCCTTATATGCACGACGGTCGTTTTAAAACTTTGAATGATGTTTTGAATCACTACAGCCATGGCATTAAAAACCACCCTAGCTTAGACGAGAAATTCAAAGCCAATGGGGTTGCCAAACCATTGAACATGAGCGAAGGTGAGAAGATGGCCTTGATTAGTTTCTTGAATACTTTAACTGATCGCAACTTGACCACCAACCCTAAGTTTTCGGATCCTTTTGTGGCGCATTAATTTGCACATAAAAAATAATCTGTTAACTTGTTAATACAATCTTTCCAACGCATTAGTATATTCGTTTTCTTTTAGCGAAATTTGCCCTTTATTTATTGCCACAAGTAATGAAAGAGGATAAATTATCGGAAACTAAAATGGAAGTCAGGAAAATATTTACGGCTTATCTCGAAAAGAAAAAGCAACGTAAAACCCCTGAACGCTACGCCATACTCGATGAAATTTATACCCACAAAAACCATTTCGATGTTGATACCCTCTTCATCCAAATGAAAAATAGAAACTACCATGTGAGTCGCGCTACCGTATACAACACCCTCGATTTGCTCTTGGATTGTAACTTGGTAAAGCGCCACCAATTCGGTCAGAACATTGCCATGTATGAGCAAAGTTTCGGTTTCCGTCAACACGACCACCTCATATGTTTAAGCTGTAACAAATTATTAGAATTTTGCGATCCCCGCATTCAACAAATCAACTCTACCATGGGCAATTTGTTGGGCTTTAATGTTTCGCACCATTCCTTACACCTTTACGGCAATCCGATAGTCGATGAAAATAATATTTGTAAAAGTTGTAATTTAGAAGTTATCCATAAAGATGAATAAAATAGATATAGTGCTGGGCCTACAATGGGGCGATGAAGGAAAAGGTAAGATTGCAGATTTCCTGACCCCGCAATACGATATTGTAGCCCGCTTTCAAGGGGGACCAAACGCTGGTCACTCTTTAAAATTTAATGGTCAAACCCATGTTCTGAACACCATACCCTCTGGTATTTTTCACAGTGCATGTAAAAATATAATTGGCAATGGCGTTGTTGTAGATCCTGTAAGAATCAAAGCAGAGATAGAACGCGTTGAATTGGCAGGTGCCGATGTAAGAGCAAATTTAATTTTCTCGAAAAAAGCCCACCTTATATTACCAACCCACCGCTTATTAGATGCCGCTAGCGAACATTCAAAAGGCGATAGCAAAATTGGCTCAACCCTTAGAGGTATTGGTCCTACCTACCGCGACAAGATTGGTAGAAACGGCCTAAGGATTGGCGATATCACTACCAAAGATTTTAAAACCAAATACGAAAAAATCAAAACAGAACACTTGAGTCTGATTGGATTTTTAGGTTATACCGATTTTGATTTAGCCGTTTTAGAAGCCGAATTTTTCGAGGCTTGCGAGTATCTTAAAACCTTTCAAATGGCCGATACCGAATACTTAATCAATGATTGGGTAACAAGTAAAAAAATATTAGCAGAAGGTGCACAAGGCAGTATGTTAGACATCGATTTCGGTAGCTATCCCTATGTTACTTCTAGCAATACCATTAGTGGTGGCGCTCCGAACGGCTTGGGTTTTGCCCCTCAAAAAATCGGTCAAGTCTACGGCATTTTCAAAGCGTATTGCACCCGTGTGGGCAGTGGTCCTTTCCCTACTGAATTGGAAGACGAAGTGGGTGAAAACCTAAGAAAAAAAGGCAATGAATTTGGTGCTACCACTGGTCGCCCAAGACGTTGTGGATGGATAGATTTAGTGGCTTTAAAATATGCCATCATGTTAAGTGGTGTGAACTATTTAATTATGATGAAGAGCGACGTATTGAGCGGCTTTGAAGAAGTAAAAGTTTGCACTGGCTATAAAGTGAATGGCGAAGTAACCACCCATGTGCCTTTCGATTTATGCAATGAAACGGTAGAGCCTGTTTATGAATCTTTCAAAGGCTGGACCGAAGACCTTACCATTTGCCGCACCAAGAGCGAATTACCTAAGAACTTCCACGACTATATTACGTATATCGAAACTGCTTTGGGCATGCCTATCAATATTATTTCTGTTGGACCAGACAGAGAGCAAACCATTATTTCTTAATAACAGTAAGCTTTTAACGCTTTTAATTTTACTCGAATAATTACAGTATTTCATAAAATATTTCGAACACACCCTATTTTTTGGCAAAAATAATTTGTAGGTTTGAATAAAGAATATTGTACTCAACCATAACCAAGTATCCAATCCAATAATTTAAAATGAACTTACCGCAAACGATTTGTTTTCCTTTCAAAAACGCTTTATTGTGCCTACTATTATTACCCGCTTTGGTATTTGCCCAAGCACCTAAACCAAAAGCGCCAGCAGCCAAACCTAAGACGACAACGGCTGCAGCGGCTAAACCTAAAACGACTACGCCAGCTGCTAAACCCAAACCAGTTGCACCGGTAGTAAAAAAAGCAAACCCAGCGGTTGTTAAATTAGTGGATCAAGCCTACGAGCAATACAAAGCTAACAAAGACAAAGAATGCGAAGCCACTGTAAAAAAAATATTGGTACTCGATCCTAAAAACAAAGATGCTTTTATGTTAAGAGCCAACATGGCCATGTTTGCAGATAACACTGCAGAGATTTGGAAAAACTTGGATTTAATTTATAAATACAATCCGAAAGAACCAGAAATCTATTCTCAGTTTGCTGTGAACCACCTAACCTACATGTTCTTTAGTGACAGTTTAAAAAGGGTATTGTGCCGCAAATCTATTTTATTGGCAAGCAGAGCTGGCGAAGGCTATGCTTCATTAGGATTGGTAGCAGCGGTTGGTGGCAACTATGAAGAAGCCATTCATTATTTTGAAATCGGTTTTAATAAATATTGGAAAGACACCACCTCTCGTAACATATTAAAGTTGCCTTATGCCCGTTGCCAATATGAGCTCGGTCAAAAACAAGAAGCCATTAACACCATTGGTGGTTTAATGGGTCAATTAAAAGGCGAAGATCGCTATACCTGCATGTACATGCGCGCCACCTATAAAATGGAAATGGGTCAGAACGATGTGAAAGACGATATCGATTCGTTGACTAGCATTTACCCTGGTGATATCGGCATTAAGAAATTAAAAATAAAATATTTGAAGAGCATCGGTCAAACAGAATCACTATGCGATGTAGCCAAAGAAATCCGTTTTAACTCAGAAGATTTTGCGTTTGATATTTCTGAATACTGTTCTAATTTAACGAAGACTATTCCAGTAGCTGTTGGTTCAAAATTAACTTACGACATTAAAGGCAATACCTTTATTGTGGCGCCTACCCAATTCGATTATAACAACGAAATCAGATTCACATGGTACCGTGGCATTAATCCTGCAGCCATGGATTCTGGTAAAGTGGTTTTAACAAAAGCAGCACTTGATTCTACTTTCGCACAACAAAATTATTTCGACAACAAAGGATACGATGTATTGAATTCTAAGTCGACTGTATGGTTGAGCAAAAAGCAATTCAAAGAAATGACCAAAGATTCTATTACTTATGTTGCAACCGATGGTTTTACGAGCAGCAGATTTGGTTATGCTGGTCACGAGCAAGTAGAAGTATTTGACAGCAAAAACCAACCTTTGTTGGTTGATTGTATTAAAATATCAGATGGACAAGAAGTCATTTGGTATTTGAATGATATTAATAACCCATTGATAGTGAGAATGGCGCTTAAATCTTTTGAGCTTATTCTCGTAAAATTTGAATAAATTTAGCTGCTTATACAACAAATAGGCTTCTAGAAGTGTTATATTAGATACAAACTAGCCATGAATCTAATTGAAGAAGTTAAGTTCCAATTTAAACACGGTAGTCCTTTTATTAAGATTATTGTTGTGAATGTTATTGCCTTTGTAACGATAGGGCTGTATGAATTGGTATTGTTTTTATTTAAAATAAAATCCGATTTTACAAGTGTATACCTAGCGCTTAATTCCAGTCCACAGCATTTATTACATGCGCCATGGACCTTAATCACCTACGAATTTGTACACGCAGGACCCTTCCATTTATTGTTCAACATGTTGATGTTGTATTTTACTGGCAATATATTCAATGATTTTTTTAAGCAGAGTGATGCTTGGCGGGTTTATATTTTTGGTGGTTTAATTGGCGGTGTTCTCTTTTTAGTGAGCAATGTTTTATTCCCTGTGTTCAATGGCATGGAATCAACTTTGGTAGGTGCTAGTGGCTGCATTATGGCGGTATTATTTGCATCGGCCACGTATGCGCCCAATTTAAGAATGGCTTTATTTGGAATTATTCAAATAAGATTGGTATGGCTTGCCGTGGTATTTTTAGTATTAGATTTAATCTCTATTACCAATGGCAATGCTGGTGGCCATATTGCCCACATTGGTGGCGCCTTGTTTGGTTTTTTATTTGCGAGGTATCGCCAAGGTCGCCTCAGATTTAGCATTCCAGAATTGGGCAACAACAAAATGCCCGATGAAACACGTTTTAAAGTGAAGGTAAAAACCTATCATCAAAACGAGCATTTGAGCAGCAATAACAAAAACAAGAGTTACAAACCATCACAAGAAGACATTGATATCATTCTCGATAAAATTTCGAAGAATGGCTACGATAAATTAAGTAAACAAGAAAAAGAAATCCTTTTCAAGGCCAGTCAGGAATAAATTATTTTGATAAAATTTTTAAAAAAAATTGTATTCTCATTTAATGTACTAGCCATTGTTTTGCTATTGGGTTCGTATGCCTCTACGATTATCAGTCCCAAAGATTTTTGGCCCATTGTTTTTTTAGGTCTCGCCTTCCCTTTCCTTATTATTATCAACCTAGCCTTTGTAATTGTATGGGGCTTAAGGTTCAATCGCAGGGCCTTGTACAGCGCCATTGCCTTATTGATTGGATATTCTCATATTCAACATACGGTGCAATTTAATTCCGAAAAAAGCAGTACCGAAAACAAGGACCACCAATTAAAAATAGTATCTTACAACACTGCCCTCTTTGGCTATTACCAATCGAAATGGTATGTGCCAGAAATGGTTGAAAAAATCAATGAACTAAAACCCGATGTGTTGTGTGTGCAAGAATTTTTAAATCTAGGCGAACAAGGCAATAC
>CAJBKH010000192.1 GCA_903953615.1 uncultured Bacteroidota bacterium | reverse complement strand
TCAAAATAGCTCATTAAAGAAAAATCGCCACCACAACACAATGTATGGGTCATAAATACACCGATACAGGTAAATTTCCAAATAGGCGGAACAATGAAAAGCAAAATTAATAAGACCAAACTAATGCTTACAAATGGGGCCAATGCAACAATGCGAAATTCTTTTTTGTTGGCTACAAACCCATTGGCTAAGGCCATGAAATAAAACTTTTTAAAATTGGCTTCATACGAGGTTTCCTTAGCGCCTTGTGATTTATAAGCCAAAACATGGATGTATTCATGAATTGGTATTAATAAAAACGCCATGCCGATGCCATAAGAAAAATGGGACAGGGCATCTTCTAATGGAATGCGTTTTTCGAAGATAAAATAAATGAGCACTAAAAGCACACCACCTGTGCCATTCATAATATTATAAAATATGGATGAAAATGTTTTTTTGCCCAAGTAAGTCTTTACAAATGGCAGCAGTTCCTTGTGATGAATACTATCTATTTCAACAAAGCCGTTTTGTGCTAAATCTTGTACTTTTATTTGCATATTATAAACAAAAATAAAAGGGGATAGCGAAGAAAAAAGAATGCCAATGTTAAGTTCTATTATTGGCATAATAATTCAGACGAAATTTATGATTCAATTGTATCCATCCATTTTTGGATAATGTTAACCAAGTGTTTTTCCTTCTTTTTAAAGTCAGCTAAATCTGTAAAGACAATGGTTTTGCGGTCGTCTTTAAATTGACCTTCTAATAACCCTGAATTATCTGTAATGCGCGCACCACTTGGAAATACCAGCATGATTCTGTTTTTGAATAAATTGAAAACAGCTATTTCTCTTTTGTATTCCTTGGGGTCAAAGGCTTGCATTTCACCCGTGTAATAAAAGCTCGGATTGTTCCATTTAATGCGTTCATCAATTTCATTATTGCAATTTAAAATGGTCTGTCGAATAGCATTCACTACTTCTGCAATAGGTACTTCGAGCAAATTAATATGGGCATCAACTGCTGCTTTGTCGCTTAAGGTTATTTTTTTTTGCCATTTTTTATTTTTTAAAGGTAAGTCCTTGATGTTTTAATTCTTTTATTAAAGTTTTAATAGTCGCTGGTCCCATGCCATGCAAGGCTTTGATTTCTGATTCAGTAAAGGTGCTTAATTGCTTGAAAGTGCTTACTTTGATTGATTCCAATGCTCTTCTAGCAGGCGCGCTTACCAAAGACAATAAACCAATGTTAGGCTTTTTATCAGCCTCACAAATCGGGCAGGTTGGGCAGTCACTTGTTTTGGTAAAAGCATGACCTTTAGGACAAGTATTGGTTTTACTCTTTTTATTCGACTTAAAAGCTGCTTTGCTTTTATTTTGTTCAACCCTGAACAGCGTAATTTTTGTGATAAGGTCGCAAGGGATGGGTGCATTCAATGGAAATTGTACAGAGCCTTTGGCGCTTTTGTAGTTAGCAATTTCATTTTGAAAATGAGCAATGCCAGCAGGTCCTGGATAAAAACCAATATGGTGTTCATAAGCAGAAAAGTGCACCAAGTTGCCGTGCAATTGAAAAGTAGGAATACCGTAATTAATGGTCTCTGTGGCTTCAGGTGCTGCTTTTTGAATGGTGGCTCTCACCTTATTCATTATTTTTTGAGTAGCAATGGGAAACTGCGCAATAAAGCTGTCGATGTCTTTGATGGCTTGCTTATTCATTGTGTAATTTTTTTATTCCACTTTCTATTTTAATTTTATTGGAATATAAATATCTTCTTCAGAATCTGGGTTGTTGTATTTGTAAGCTTCTCCTAAAATTTCAAAATGAGGCCTTAAGTCGATTTGATACTCAGATTTGGGCAACCAATCTGTAAAAATATAGTTGTACATTTCTGCTGCTTGCGTGTTGTCGCCCTTGTAATAGAACACTGCATAAAGTCCTTCGGGGATTTCGATGGTGGACATACCATCTGGTATGTTTTCGAAATTGGCTACTTCTTTACAAGCCCATTTTTCGAAGGGATGGTTGGGATTAAAGTTTTTAAAAAAATCGACTGCGTAGAATTGAACCGAGTATAAGTCTGAGCCAATTGCATTAATGATTGAATTGCGCATGGGCATGAATCGGTTCCATAAAGTGTAAGTGGTGTTGTCTTGAAAAGACATGGTACGGTGGTGGCCGATGAGTTTTTTATTGGCAATTGTTTTTAGAGAGGGAATCATTGTTAATTAGGAAAGTGTTTTTGGTAAAAGAAAATATTTATTAGTGTTTCAAATATAGGAAACGCAAACCTATTTTTTTACAGATTTACTTTTTTTTGCAATAACAAGTTTTACAAATTCAAAAACCAATAACATACAGAACGCACTTAATAAAGCAATGCCAAAGTGTTCCCATCCTGGAAACTGAAAGCTAAAAAGCTTTTGAAGTGCTGGAATGGTCATGATAGCAAACAACATGGCCAAGGCGATTAGGAGAATGGAAATAACGACCTTATTACCTTCGCCAATAACAGCGATAAAGCTCCGTGTTTTTGAAAGGTTGGTGACAATTAAAAAAATATTGCCAATAATTAAAGCAGTGAAAGCAATGGCTCTTACCTCGCCCATGGTATGACCTTCGTGTATCGAATAAAAATAAACAATCAAAACATTGGCGAATAAAATTAAACCTTCGGCCATGCTCCATAAGATATAACGACCGCCAAAAAAGGGCACATCAATGGGACGAGGTGCGCGGTTCATAATGTTTTTTTCTTCTTGCTCAGATTCAAATGCAATCGAGCAAACGGGATCGATGATTAATTCCATGAAAACAATGTGAAGAGGTAATAGGAGTATGGGTAGCGTAGAGATGAAAGCAGGAAGCAACGCTAAGCCAATAATAGGCATATGAATGGCAATGATATAAGCCATGGCCTTTTGCATGTTGTCGAATATTTTTCTACCCGATCTTATCGCACCCACAATGGAAGCAAAATTATCGTCTAACAAAACCAATGAACTGGCTTCGCGCGCTACATCGGTACCCTTTTTACCCATGGCAATGCCAATGTTGGCGGCTTTCAGTGCAGGTGCATCGTTAACGCCATCACCCGTCATGGCCACCACTTCTTTGTTGGCTTTGAGGGCATTCACGATTCTTAATTTTTGCTCAGGCAATACCCTTGCAAAAATATTAACATGCAGAATTTTATTTTTTAATTGTTCGTCATCTAACTTAGATAAGTCATCGCCAGTCATTGTTTCTAAAGACGTGTCCATGCCAATTTGTTGGGCAATGCTTTTGGCGGTTGTCGGAAAATCGCCTGTAATCATTACCACGCGAATGCCAGCTGCCTTGCATTCTTGTATGGCTTGTGGAACCTCTGCTCTAATAGGATCTTCAAAGCCAAGTAAGCCACTCCATTTAAAATTAAATCCACTTTGAGCCTCAGGTATTTCATTGTTGGTTGTTAAGGCTTGGGCCACCCCAATCACACGGTAGCCATTGGCCGCCATTTGTTCAACCTTTTCTAAAGCTTTTTTACTTTCAGCATCACTGAGTTTACACAATTTAAAAATGGCTTCAGGCGAACCTTTACAATAAGCAATGCGCGATTTGTCTGACTTGTTTTCCATCAAACGCGTCATGGCTAACAACGCTTTACTCAGCGGATATTCCTTGATTAAATCTAGCGGAACAGTGGTCGATTTGACATTCGTTTCCATAGCCTCTGTAATGGCTTTTTCCATAGGGTCGATAGCATCTTTTGGTGATGCATGATGGGCGCTGTTTAATAGTTCTAGAATTTCTGTATGCGATTGAAAGACCTCCTTTTTAAACGATTCATCACCAATACTCACCATCACTATTTCCATTTTGTTTTGGGTGATGGTGCCTGTCTTGTCGCTGCACAATACAGTGGCCGAACCAAGGGTTTCTATGGTAGAAGGATTTCTTGTTAATACATTTTTTTTGGATAAACGCCAAGCCCCTAATGCCAAGAAAACGGTAAGCACCACTGGAAACTCTTCTGGTAAAATGGCCATGGCTGCAGCCAAACCATTAAGCAATGATTGAAGGAAATTACCCCTTGTAAAATAATACGCCAACACTACGCCAACACTTAATACAGCTCCAATAATAAAGATGTTTCTGATCAGCACCTTCATTTCTTTTTGCAAGCGTGTTTCAGATTGTTCGATGCTTTCTAATGAAATGCCTATTTTTCCAAATTGGGTATGGGTACCTGTTTGTAAAACTTTGATAGTGGCTTTGCCTTGCACCACCAAAGTGCCACTAAAAACTAAGTTTGATTTTTCATTGGCCTCGACTTTCTCGTTTTTTTGAACAGGCACCGACTCGCCTGTTAACATCGATTCATCGACTGTCAAATGGCTACATTCAATCACCTCTGCATCGGCTGGTACGCGGTCGCCTTCGTTGAGTAATATAATGTCATCGGGTACTACCTCGCGACCCGGAATTCTGATTTCTGTTCCATCTCTTATCACTAAGGCACGGGGAGAAGAAAGCTTTTTGAGTGAGTCGAGTGCCTTCTCTGTTTTTTGGTATTGATAAAAAGTGATAAAAATTATGATGAAGATGGTGCACAATAGAATGACACCTTCTCTGTAGTCGCCTAGTATGATATAGAGCACGCCACATCCAATGAGCAATAAAAACATGGGCTCTTTTACCACTTCTAAAGCAATGCCCCAAACATTTTTGGGCTTAGAAGAAGGTAGCTCGTTATACCCCGATTTTTGAAGGTATTGGTTCACCGCTTGTTGACTAAGGCCTTTGTAATTCATGGGTAATTTAGGTTGGGAAAAGTAATGTATTTTCTAAATATTCACCATGCGCTTTGTCAGTTTGTTTTTGTATAATTGTCACTTTTGGGAATAGTTATTAGTTAATTGTTATTGGTTATTAATGGGAGATTTAATAGTTAATTGTTATTACGGTAAATGCAGTCCTAATAACCCACCATAGGCGGGTTAATTCTGAATAGAAAAAATGATCAAAGAATAACACAACCCCGAAGGTGTTCGAATTTGGTTTGCACCCTAACAATAAAACATGTAAACGCAACGACCGCCAAGCAGCAATGTACTGTTATGCAACATGTATAATCCCTACGGGATAAAAAAAACGTTGTGTGTTCTATTTCTAACAGATATTATATCCCTACGGGATAATGAATGCCATCATTAGAATGAACGTTATTAATAAAAAGTTAATTGTTAATAGTTATTAAGGGGGAGCAATTAGTTGTAAGAGACGCATTTGCATATCTGTTATAAGTTTGTTCATACATGCGACCCCTTCAGGGTCGTGGGGTAGGTGGAATAGTTGATGGTATAGAGATGTGACCCCTTCGGGGTGAACGTAAGTATATACTTCTGAAAAACATACCACATAGTATGTTTTTTAAGAACCTGATCTTGTCTTTTGACCCCGAAGGGGTCATATCTATGTAATAAGAAAAGCTCTAAGCGCCCCGACCCTGAAGGGGTCGCATGTAAGTTATAAGTTAATAGTTATTAAGGATGCATCCCTATTAACTCATTAACTCAATAACCCAATAACTCTTCTTAGTTATAAGTTAATTGTTAATAGTTATTAAGGATGCATCCCTATTAACTCAATAACCCAATAACTCAATAACTCAATAACTCAATAACCTAATAACCCAACAACTAATGATGCAGTGGTCGTTTCTTGATCATGCCGCCTTTGGTATCCTTCACACTGTTCATTACCACAAAAGCATTGGGGTCGCATTTCTCGATTTCTATTTTGAGCTTGTGCAGCTCTAAACGTGTAATTACTGTATAAATAATATCAATCTCTTGCGTTTCACCATGCTTGCCATAGCCGCGCTTGCCGCTATAGATGGTGGCACCACGACCGAGTTTGTGAACAATCATTTTGCGAATGTTCTCGCTATGGTGAGAGATAATAGTAACACCTATATACTCCTCAATACCTTCGATAATAAAGTCGAGGGTTTTTGAGGCGGCCAAGTAAGTGATCATAGAATACAATGCATTTTCGATGCCCAAAAAATAGGCGGCTGCAGAGAAAATAAAAATATTGATGAGTACAATAATATCGCCAATGGTGGTGCCGAATTTCCGGCTTAAATAAATGGCCAATACTTCCGTGCCATCAATCACTGCGCCCCCTCTAACCGATAGGCCAATACCAGCTCCTAAGAAAAAACCACCAAATACAGCCACCAATAAATTATCAGAAGTAACATTGGGGAAGTTAACAGTGGCAAGGCATATGGCAAGTCCAGTAATGGCCAAGGCCGTTTTAAAAGCAAACTGTTTGCCCATGATGTTGTAGCCTAAAATAACAAAGGGAATATTAATGCCGATGATTAGCGCGTATAATGGTATTTCTGTGATGGCTGAAATAAGCAGCGAGATGCCTGTAGCACCTCCATCAATAAAATGATTGGTTAATAAAAAACCTTTGAAGCCGAACGAAGCAGAGAAGATGCCTGTGACAATCAGAATAAAATCTTTGATTCTTCTTCTGAGATTGATAATATACTCCCTGTAGCCGCGCGCAATTTCATATTGTGTGTAACGGCCTTGTGCGTTGCTTTTTTTGCGATTGGTTTGCAAGGTAGCGCGCAGGATCAGTTTGGTCCAATAAGATTTCATAGGATGCGTTTATTATTGTCAAAGATACGCAGTCTATTCTTTTTAATGGAAAAGTTAATATTTTATTGTTATTAAGGAAGCGTTATTTGTTAATTGTTATTGGTTATTAAGGAAAATACAAACGCCCCCTAATAACTTACTAACCCAATAACTCTTCTTAGATATTCGTTAATTGTTAATAGTTATTAAGGAAAATACAAACGCCACCTAATAAATTATTAACTCAATAACATAACTGCCGGCTGCCGGCTATGAGGCAAGCCATTGCATTACACTAAGAAGCCACCGCAACTTTTGCCTTCAACACAGTATACACACCATCCCATAACGCAATTCTTTTTTGTAAAGATTGGATGGTGGCTTGTTCTACTTCGGCCCATATCTGCTCATCATCTGCACATAGGTTGGCGGTCATTTGCAAGGCAAGGTGACTGTGGTGGTCGCCATCTACTTCGATATGGCGTTCTAAATAATATTTGAAAATC
>CAJBKH010000191.1 GCA_903953615.1 uncultured Bacteroidota bacterium | reverse complement strand
TATTAAAGAAAGGTTTTATTAGTTCAGAAGAAATTAACTACAAACTATCTGCTGATAAGGTGAATATAACCGTACAGAATTGGTATAAAACAGGATTAATAGAAGTTGTAATAGCAGAAGGTGGTTGGTATGCCTATATCAAGGCCAATACGATGAAATCAAATCGACTACAAGGTCTAAGCAATGTGTCTTTTAGTACACAAATACCTGATTGGAACCGATTGGTAACAAAGCCTATTATCCAACTTGAAGTGCCAGAAAAGCGCCAAGAAGTGGCAGTAAAGACTACTGCTTCACGTCAAAAGGCATTTTTTGGTTAGAACAAATTAATGTTCGTCTTCATGAAAGAAGTAGTCATCATCCATCGGATAATCACCCCAAATTTCTTCAATGGTTTCATAAGGTTCACCATCGTCTTCTAGTTCCTGCAAATTCTCAACAACTTCCATAGGAGCTCCTGAGCGAATGGCATAATCTATCAACTCGTCTTTTGTGGCTGGCCACGGTGCATCATCTAAATATGATACTAATTCTAATGTCCAATACATTTTATAAATCTATTATTTTGCAAAAGTATGTTTTTTAATGAATAATTTGCTAAAATTTTATCCAATTGATATTTATTTGATAATCAGATAATTATTTAGCCTTAATTAACCATTCATGCTAACTAAAAACTCGTTGTTGTCTTTGGTGCCTTCCATGTACTTCATCATGGTCTTCATTGCTTCTTCGCTGTTCATGTCAGCTAAGTGATTGCGAAGCACCCACATTTTTTGTAATGTACTCTTGTCAAGCAACATGTCTTCTCTACGTGTGCTAGAAGCTACAATATCGATGGCAGGGTAGATGCGTTTATTACTCAATTTGCGATCTAATTGTAATTCCATGTTACCTGTACCTTTGAATTCTTCAAAAATAACCTCATCCATTTTACTACCTGTTTCTGTTAACGCAGTAGCAATGATGGTTAACGAGCCGCCATTTTCAATATTACGGGCCGCACCGAAGAATCGTTTTGGTTTTTGTAAAGCATTGGCATCAACACCTCCAGATAATATTTTGCCAGAAGCTGGTTGTACTGTGTTATAAGCCCTCGCCAAACGTGTAATTGAATCAAGAAGTATCACTACATCATGACCAGTTTCAGTTAATCTTTTTGCTTTCTCTAAGACAATATTGGCGAGTTTAACATGTTTGTCTGCGGGCTCATCAAAAGTACTTGCTACCACCTCAGCTTTTACACTGCGGGCCATATCTGTAACCTCTTCCGGACGCTCATCAATCAACAATATAATCATGTACACCTCTGGGTGGTTCGTTGCAATGGCATTGGCAAGACTTTTTAGTAATTGCGTCTTACCCGTTTTAGGCTGTGCCACAATGAGTCCTCTTTGGCCTTTACCAATAGGTGAGACAATGTCTATGATACGTGTACTATAGTTGTCTCTTTTATCAACTAGGTTTAATTTTTCAGAAGGGAACAATGGTGTTAAATGTTCAAAGCTCACACGGTCTCTGATTTCCTCGATTGTTTTACCATTAATGCGTTCAACTTTTACCATGGCAAAATATTTTTCGCCTTCTTTTGGCGGACGAATGGAACATAAAATGGTATCACCAGTTTTTAATCCATTTGAACGAATTTGATTTGGCGCTAGGTATACATCATCTGGAGACGCTTGGTAATTGTAATCTGGCGAACGCAAAAAGCCGAAACCATCTGGTACAATTTCTAAAACACCTTGGGTGGTAATTACACCTTCTAAATCTAATAATTGCTGAAGTCTATCTCTTTTAGCGGCTTCTTTCTCTTGACGCTCTTTCTCTTGTCTTTCGCGCTCTAGTTGTCTTTGTTTATGCTCTTCGTTATTGTTATTATTCGCGTTGTTATTGGGGTTAGCATTGGGGTTAGCATTAGGAGTCTCCTTGTTATTATGCTCGCGGTTATTATTGTCTCTGTTGTTGTTGTCCCTGTTATTATTGTCCCTATTATTATTGTCCCTGTTGTTGTTTTCTTTGTTGTTAGGGTGATTTTGATTGCGTTGGTGTTGTTTTACAGGCGTCGGTTCTACAGGCTTTACATCACTTTCAGTAATAACTATATCGCTATTACTTTGATTAGTTTCTACAACAATCGGCGCTTCAGTGCTTTCTAATACTACACTATTTTCGGCTTCATTTATTTCAATAATTGGTTGTTCAAATTGGGCAATTTCATCATTTATAGAAGTTGTTACCTCATTTTGAATAGGTGGTGTTCGTTGCTTGTTTTCAGATTTTTGAAATTGGTTTTCGTTTGTTTTTGCAACAGGTACTTTTGGTTTAACAATTCTTTGCTTTTTAGGTTTATTTTCAGTGGATTTGTTCCCAGCTTCCAATAAAACAATGGCTTCAATTAATTGCTCTTTGTTCATTTCAAGGGCTTTTTCAACCCCAATTGCATTGCCAATCACTTTCAATTCTTCTTCGGATTTGGCTAATAGTTCGTTACGCTCCATTTTTTGGTTGGATTAAATAAAATAAATATGGTGTCTAAAAATTGGTAATCAAAAATAATCTGAGGGGGGACTTAAGTAGAATAAATTGATTGCGAATTGCAGTGCTCCACTTAAGTGTTGCAATAATAGTATTTATTTTGGTTATAACAAATAATATTTGGCCGCTGCCAACATTATTTTTTAGCCTTATTACTTGCAGTAATGGCTTTTTTACGTTGTTTTTTAGTAAACGGAATTGGAATATATTTGGCCGGAAATTGATTCAAATCTTTTAAAATTGCATCAAGATCGAGCGCTGTTTTATTCAAATTCATATACAATTCTTTATCATTCACCAATAAACCGATGCTGCCTTCGCCTTTGTTAATTTTTTCCATTACAATGCTTACTTGACCTAAAACATTGTTGGCATTGTCAACTGTTTCTTTAATTTTAGAAGCCGCTAAATTATCAGAGGTTGTTTGCAGGTTGGCGATGATTAAGCTAATTTTCTCGTTATTGTTTTTAAGATTAAGCGAAATACTTTCCACGTTACTCAATATATTGTTAAGTTTTGGCAAGGCTTGTTCCATCATTAGAGAGGCATTATCACTTGTTTTGGTAAATGACTTAAGTGATGTATTTAATGAGCGTATAGAATGGTTCAGTTCGCCATTTGAAAGCAAACTGTCTAATGAATTAACGATGCTATTAATTTTTGTTGTTAATGGCTTAACCACCAGTCCAACAGATTCTACTAGTCCAGTGTCTTTTACTGTTATCAGGGTAGAACCATAGGTTACTAATTTTTTGTCATTGCCTTTTGTTAATAATATGGATTTGCCACCTAATAAGGCTGCAACCACCTTGACACTCGAATTAGCAGGAATATCGATGTCTTCAGAAATGTCGAAAGAGACCTTAAAGTTGCCTTCTGCTTGGTTCATTTCAATATTTGTGACATTGCCCACTTTATAACCATTGTAAAGCACAGGCGTAGAATTACTTATTTCTGTCACATCTAGCAATATTGCATTTAGTGTATGGCTTTTCGTGAATAAGCTTCCACGACCAGACATAAAATTATAGCCTAATACCAAAAAGGTAATTGCAATGGTTGTGAGCGCACCAACTTTGGTTTCATTTGAGACTTTAAAAGACATGCAATTTGGATGAATATTGTACAAAGATAATGCCATTTGCGGGATAAAGGGCACTATTCTTTTGATGATATGTTAAAAATACTGGACATAAAAAAAGCCCCGATTAACGGGGCTTTTTTGAGAAAATATCTAATTATTGAATTTTGATTTCAATTGTATTTTTTTGTTCAGTTCCACCACTGTAGTTAGTGATAATTCTATCGCGAGAGATACCGAATTTCTCGTTTAAGAATTTAATGATTTCGTCCATACATTTAGTGTTACCACTTGCATTGTATTTAGAGCTTTTACCAGCTGGGCCATTGATAACAATTTTCTTATCAGGGCATTGTTTCATTTTATCAGCAACTTGGTAAAGGATCATTTTAGTTTCGTTGGTTAAGCAGTTTTTAGTGATAGTAATTGCAGGGAACATTACGTTATCACAATTGCAACATAATTTAATTTCAATACCGTTTCTATCAACTAAAGCACCTGGTGAAGAGTTTAACTCTCTGTCTCTGAAATCAGAAACACCGTCACCGTCGCTATCAACAGCTACACCGTTTTCGTCAACTGTAGCACCATATTCAGTAATTTCTTTGTCTTTGCAATCTGGAATACCATCTCTGTCAGTATCAACAGCCATACCATTACCGTATACCATACAGCTATCTGGGGTGTCATTTTCTTGGTCGAAGCAATTTGAAACGTGGTCATTGTCATCGTCTTTACCTAAACAATCGGTTTTCTTTTTAACATCAGCCATTTGATCATAGATAGATTCAACTGGACTTAACCAATCATAGTGTTGAGGATTTTTAGCGCCAAATTTGTAACCTAAACTTGCACGTAGGAAACCATATGAATCCCACCATCTGTTTTGCCAAATAGCAGTATTATAAACATCAATATCATCACTTCTTAACCAAGTATGTCTGTATTCAACACCTAAATCGAATTTTTTGCTTAAGTAGTGCTTAAATCCAAGACCGATTGGAACAATCATGTGACGGGCTTCGTATTTTTCAGTTACTGCTTTACCTAGGTTAGGGTTATTAGTACCTTGACCGAAGTATGAAGTTAAATAATAATCACCAAGGAATAATCTTTGGTCAATGAAATCTGCTTTAGATTTAAAGCTACCTTGACCAATACCTACGAAAGTATACATTTGCGTTTTGCGCAATGGACGTAGGAAAGAGATATTACCTAAGGTAATGTGCATTTGGATGTTCCAATCTTGCACATTGCTTTTAAAATTAAAGTTGTCTTTAAATAAAGTTGGATTTTGGTAATCTCTTTGACCTTTTAAAGTGGCGAAGTTGTATTCAGCTCTTAACGCTAATGTTTGAGAGATTGAATATTTTACAAATGGAGCAATGTCAAAACCTAGTTGTTTCTTATCTGCATCACCATAAAATAATGATGTACCAGCCATTAAACCTGCAGTCCATTTTTTCGCTCTTCTGTCTTGGAAGTAGGCTGAAGACAAATACTGACCTGAATCAGAGTTTTTGTTTAAAGCACCATCGGTCCATTTCTTGGTTGCGTTTGAATGTCTTTTCCAAGTTTTATTTGGATCTTTTCTTGGATTTACAGGGTCTTGAGCATTCATACTGAACGCTGAAGCTAAAATACTTAGGGTTAAAAATGCTAATTTTATTGTTTTCATTCTTGTGATTTACTGACTTAAACATTGCAAAAATAGGTTTAGATGAGCCAATAAACAAAACATTTAACAATAATATAATGCTTAGCATGTGGATAACCTGTGTTAATTGCTTGAAATTCAGCAAACTAATTATTTAAAAAAAAACCACATCCGGGTTTAAAATAGATGCTTAAAAAACAATTATTTACAAAATTGGCATTATTAATTAAAAAAGTTAGACTATAGGTTGTTCTTTCTTGGATATTCTGTAAGCTAAAGCCATCATTTTGAATTTGTTCCAATTTATTTAGATTGCGTTCGTTTTTTTCAGCCTTGGCTTGTATCTCCGATTTTTGAACCTCTTTTAGTGTTTTTTCAAATGCTTTTCCGCCTTCGATTAAGGTTTTCATATTTGGTAATTTTTCGCGATTTGCATATTGCTGAATTTGGTCCCTTATTGCTAAAAATTGTATTAAATAAGTCTCCATTTCTTCGCCATTATTGCTGTTAGAAAAAAGATTTAGCTTGTCTTTTTCACTTTTCAAATTGAACAATTGTTCAATTTGAATTTGTTTTTCTGCTAACCATTCAAATTGCTTTTGCTTAAGCATCCAAACACTTTGCCTCAATACCAAATTGGGAGTCTCTGTATTATAAAGTTTAAATACATCGGTGAGTTGCAACCAATAATTGATTTCGGCATTACCACCTATATAAGCAATGTTCGGTAAAATACATTCTTGGTACAAAGGGCGCAACACCGCATTTGGACTAAAATTCTCAGGGTGTGTTTCGATTTCAGCTAGTACTTCTTCTTTTGTAAATTGCAATTTGGTGTCAACCACCTTATAAATTTCCCCATCCTTTTCAATTCTTGCCCTTACGTTACCCTTCAAGTAAAATAAGTTGATGGGGCGACTTTTTAATTGTAAACTAAGTTGACTATCGCTTAATTTCTGACTAAAAGCATTAAAGCTTGCTTCACTCTTGTTTTCAAGTAACTCAGCTTTTAGTATGGTTCTGAAATGCGCCTTTAATAAAGGATTATCCGCATCTAAACAAAGCAAACCATAATC
The DNA here is from genome assembly GCA_903953615.1 of uncultured Bacteroidota bacterium. Taxonomy (GTDB): domain Bacteria; phylum Bacteroidota; class Bacteroidia; order NS11-12g; family UBA955; genus JABMMZ01. The sequence continues at coordinate 18,007 of CAJBKH010000191.1, read as the reverse complement.
AGCAAATAGTTGATGTGTTAATTTAATCGTTGCCTCAGATAAGGACTTCGATGTTTTATAGATTTTTGAAAAAGTTTCTAAAACAGCCATTGCCTTGGAATCGTTGCTTAATTTTTCTTTTAGTGGATTAAGCACACTGTCAATATCATTTAAATGGAATCTTCCACAAGCACCTGTTTGATTGGTTTCCCAAATGTATTGTGACCCGAAGAGTGGTGTTTTTTTAATTTCATCAAAATCGTGGTCTTCAGAGGCCAGCCAAAATACAGGAACAAATTTTTTATCTGAATAAAGGCTCTGATAGTGATCGGCCGCTTTAATACATGAGATTAATTTATAAACCATGAATGCTGGTCCGAAAAATAAATGCAACTGTTGCCCTGTTGTTACCGTATAAGTGTTAGGGTCGAGAAGTGCATCGATGTTAGCATTAATAAGTGCATGCTCATGGATGCCGTATTTTTTATAATCCGTTTTAAGGACCTTTACCAAGTCTTGTCGTTTTTCAATGGGGAAATTGGCCTTGCCTGAGATGGCTTGATCTAAATTAAGAAAACCATGCTGCTCACCAATTAAATCGGTTAAACGGGTTTCTTTATTCAATACAGCTTTGGTGCTTGAAGAAAGCATACCTAATGCTGTTAAATCAATTTCTTTCATTGCTTATTGTGCTACTTCACCGATCAAATCAAAAGATTCGGCCTGTGTAATTTTAACATTTGCAAAATCGCCCAAACGTACAAATGCGTTTGTGGCTTCAACCAAAACTTCATTGTCTACCTCGGGCGAATCGGCTTCAGTTCTGCCAATAAAATAATTACCCTCTTTGCGGTCGAATATTACTTTTAAGGTTTTACCAATTTTAGCTTTGTTTTTTTGAATCGAAATTTCTTCTTGCAAAGCCATTAATTCTTCAGCACGTTTTTGTTTAACCTCTGCTGGTATATCATCTTCTAAAGAATGGGCATGCGTATTTTCCTCGTGCGAGTAAGTGAACACACCTAAACGGTCGAATTGAAAATCGAGCACAAATTGTTTTAATTCTTCGAAATCGGCTTCGGTTTCGCCAGGGTGACCAACCAATATCGTTGTACGCAAGGTAATGCCCGGTACTTGTTCTTTGATTTTATTGAGTACCTCGTAGGTTCTGCGTTTGGTGATACCACGTCTCATAATTTTCAGAACATTGTCCGAAATATGTTGAACGGGAATATCGAGGTATTTACAAATATTGTCTTTTGCAGCCATAATCGGCAATATCTCTTCTGGAAATTGAGAAGGGTAGGCGTAGTGCAAACGAATCCATTCCAATCCTTCAACGGCCGATAAGTTTTCGAGCAACTCAGCCAATCTGCGTTCGCCATACAAATCGATACCATAATAGGTACTGTCTTGTGCAATCAGCATGATTTCTTTGGTGCCGTTCTTTACTAAATTCCGGGCTTCTAATACAATTTGTTCTATGCTTTTGCTAACGTGTTTACCGCGCATAAGTGGAATCGCGCAGAATGAACAGGGGCGATTGCAACCTTCACTAATTTTTAAATAAGCATAGTGTTGAGGGGTGGTGATTAAACGTTCACCAATCAATTCATGTTTATAATCGGCTCCTAAAGTTCTTAATAAATTGGGTAATTCTAATGTGCCAAACCAAGCATCCACTTGTGGAATCTCGCTATCTAATTCATCTTTATAACGGTGAGAAAGACAACCCGTCACATAGAGTTTATCAATGCGGCCTGCTTCCTTCTCATCGACATATTGTAAAATGGTGTCTATACTTTCCTGCTTAGCATTATCAATAAATCCGCAAGTATTGACAACAATAATATTGGCATCATTCTTTTCGGATTCATGGGTGGCGTCAATTTCATTGCCTTTTAATTGACTTAATAAAACCTCACTGTCTACCAAGTTTTTACTACAACCTAAGGTAACAATATTGATTTTATTGGGCTTTAAGGATTTGGTTCTCATGTTTTAGTTGTCGAATAGGGTGTGTACAAAGTCGGTGGCATCAAACAATTTGATGTCGTTGATTCCTTCACCTACACCGATGTACCTAACTGGAATTTTAAATTGATGACTTACGCCAAGCACAACACCACCTTTGGCAGTGCCATCGAGTTTGGTGAGCGCCAAAGAAGTTACTTCTGTAGCAGCTGTAAAATGTTTGGCTTGTTCAAAAGCGTTTTGACCGGTAGAAGCATCGAGTACTAGCATCACATCGTTGGGCGCATAATCAATTACCTTGGCCATCACACGTTTTATTTTACTAAGCTCATTCATTAAATTCACTTTGTTGTGTAAACGACCAGCAGTATCTAGAATCACAATATCGTAATCGCCTTCTTTACCTTTTTTTACCGCATCATAGGCAACGGCAGAAGGGTCGGTATTCATACCGTTGGAATAAAAATCGCAACCAACGCGTTGGCTCCATATTTCTAATTGATCAACAGCACCCGCCCTAAAAGTATCACCAGCAGCTAGCAATACTTTTTTACCGTGTTGGGTAAAAGCATTGGCCAATTTTCCGATGGTTGTTGTTTTACCTACACCATTAACGCCAACCACCATGAGCACATATGGCTTAGGCAAGTTGGTAAGATCGAAATCGATGTCTGGTGTTTTTTGGTTTTCGGTAAGTAAAAGGGTAATCTCGTCTCTGAGGATGGTATTGAGTTCAGAGGTGTTGATGTATTTATCGCGTGCCACGCGTTTTTCAATGCGTTCAATAATTTTAACAGTGGTATCGATGCCAACATCACTGCTTACTAAAATTTCTTCTAATTCATCGAGAAAGGAGGCATCAACGGTAGTTTTGCCAGCAATGGCTTTTGATATTTTACTAAAAAAGGAGGCTTTAGTTTTATCTAAGGCTTCCTCTTTTGGCAGGTTATCCTGTTTTGATTGGTCTTTTTTAAAGAAGTTAAAAATAGCCATATCTGATAGTATTTTGAATAAAAAAGCCCCCGTTTCCGGAGGCTCAATTTATAAATGAATTTTATTATTTTTTAAAGTAGGTTTTAGCATCTTCACCAGATACTATTTCTTCTTTAAATGAGTAGGCTCCGTTTTTAGACTTTACAGCTTTGAATACTTTTACGAAATCTTTGCCTTCGCCAGCAGTCTTTAATGTTGCAACAACTTTCTTTGCCATGATTAATTATTATTTAATTTCTTTGTGTAAAGTAACTTTTTTCATGAAAGGATTGTATTTTTTCAATTCAATTCTTTCAGTGGTTGTTTTTTTATTTTTGGTGGTGATATAACGGCTCATGCCAGCTACGTCAGAATTTTTTTGTTCTGTACACTCCAATATTACTTGTATGCGATTACCTCTCTTTGCCATATTATATGCTTCCTTTCTTGAATACTCTGTTTAAGGCCTCGGTGATACCAATTTTATTGATAGTTCTAATCGCAGATGTAGATACTTTTAATCTGATCCACTCACCTGTTTCTGGGATAAAGAAACGTTTTTCCTGTAAATTTACATGGAATCTTCGCTTAGTTTTATGATTACTATGCGATACGTTGTTACCCGCTAATGCTTTTTTTCCTGTTAGATCACAAATACGTGACATGATTTAAATTTTTTGGGACTGCAAAAGTAGGGAAAATCTTATTAAATAACCAAACCCTTTTTAAAATATTTTTTCTGAGGCATCATTTTTCCAATAAAATTGATAGTTTTGCGGCCATGCACAAGTCGGAAAACCCTAGAAATGTCTATTGGATCGTCGTAATTGCGGCCCTTGGTTATTTTGTCGATATTTATGATTTAATTCTTTACAACGTTGTAAAAGCCGAAAGTTTAAAAAGTATTGGCATTGTAGGGGCCGAATTCAAAGCCTCTGAACACATCCTTTTTAATTGGCAGATGTTTGGCATGATGCTAGGCGGCCTTGTGTGGGGTATTTTGGGCGATAAGAAAGGCAGAATTTCTGTTTTGTTCGGTTCTATACTTATGTATTCACTGGCCAATATTGCCAATGGCTTGGTGCAAAACATGCCACAATATATTATTTGTAGATTTATCGCTGGTATTGGTTTGGCTGGAGAATTAGGTGCAGGTATTACCCTTGTAAGTGAGACCTTGCATAAAGATAAGCGTGGTATCGGCACCATGATCATTGTGTCTTTTGGCGCCTTGGGTGCTGTAGTGGCCTCGCAAATTGGAGGTAGGTTTGCTTGGCAAACCTCTTATTTCATAGGTGGCGGACTAGGATTAGCCTTGTTAGCCTTGAGAGCAGGTGCTTTAGAATCGGGCATGTACAAAAGTGCGAAGGCTGCAGCCAACGTGCAACGCGGCAATATTATGATGTTGTTTAAAAAACGTTCGACCTTCATAAAGTACATCAACTGTATTCTAATTGGCGTGCCCATATGGTTTATGATAGCAGTATTGATAAATCTTTCACCCGATTTTGTGGTGTTATCCGATGGCTTTCCAAAAGAAAAAATGGTTGGGCAAGCTGTCATGTATGCCTACATAGGCTTATCTGCTGGTGATTTGTTGTGTGGTTTATTAAGTCAACTGTTAAAGAGCAGAAGAAAGGTGATTTTAATTTACATGGGCATTTCGGCCATGGTTATCCTTTATTATTTAACAACCCCTTCGATGACCATCGGGCATTTTAGATGGGTTACCTTCTTATTGGGCTTCGGTACAGGCTTTTGGGCCTTGTTTGTACAAGTGGCTTCAGAGAGTTTTGGTACCAACATTAGAAGTACTGTAACCAATACAGCGCCTAATTTTGTAAGAGGTTTGGTAGTGCCCATCACTTTAAGTTATAAAGCGCTTACAGATAGTATGAGTCACCAATCGGCTGCCTTTATTGTTGGCGGTGTGTGTCTAAGCATTTCGTTGTTGGCCATCTATTTTACGAAAGAAACCTTTAGCAAGGATTTGGATTACCACGAAATTAACTGATGCAAGACAATCAAAAAACAAAACTAGGCCTACAAATGGCCACCGATCCGCGTTGGGTGAACATTGCTGAGATGAACATAGAGGAAATCTTGAGTGATCATGCTTGGTGCGAGCAAAAAGCGGCCACTACTGGTATTTCACTGATTGTTAAATATGCTTATGTGGATGGCATAATCGATAAGGTAACCCCCATTGTTGAAGAAGAGTGGGCGCACTTTCGAATGGTGATTGAGGAATTGAAAAAACGAAACCTAAAATTACTCTCCCCGCGCAAGGATGAATATGTAAAGAAATTATTCGCCTTAGAAAAAATGGGATTAAAGCCCAAAGAAGTCATGGTAGAGAAATTGCTCATAAGCGCCATGATTGAAGCTAGAAGTTGCGAGCGCTTTAGATTGTTGAGTTTGCACATACAAGACGAAGGACTGAAAGCTTTTTACAGAGAATTTATGGAGAGCGAGGCAGGGCATTACCATGTGTTTATACATTTGGCAAAAACTGTTTTACCTGCGGAGTATGTCATGAAACGTTGGGAAGAATTTCTGTTGATGGAAGCAGATATCATGCGCAGCCTTGAATTGAGGGGCGATAGGATACATTAAGTTGGCTCGACTTTGTGATATTGAACGTGTCTAAAAACTAAATTACAATTTTTTTTCTAAAATTTAGTTTACCTTTTCAAGGTTAAGCTATTAATGGATAAGTGAAAGACATTGATTTTAAAAATATCGCTCCTGTCAAGTTATTTAAACTGCTCTATAAGTTTGCCAAACCACTTAAGAAATGGGTGAAGAACAATAGCGGGACTGATGCCGATGCAGAAGATGTATTGCAAGATGCGATGATTGTATTCTATCAATTAATTAATAAACCCAATTTTACACTTTCTTCAAAACCCGAAACTTTATTGTTCTCCAGTGGAAAAAAAATATGGTACAATCAACTTCGAAAAAACAAGCAAATACCTCTGGATAGTTTGAATGAGGAATGGTTGTTTGCCGAAGAAGATAACACAGAATACGACCGTGAACATCAGTTTGTACAAATGGAAAAGTCGTTGGTATTATTAGGAAAGAAATGTGCCGATCTTCTAGAATTCTTTTACTTCAAAAAAATGAGCATGTTGGAAATAGCAAGCGCTCTCGATTTTAGAAACGAAAAAGTGGCCAAGGCCATGAAATATAAATGTCTGGAAAAAGCCAGAATAATCATTCACACTAAAAACCAAGAATCATGATGACCGATAATGAATTAGCAGAAGCCTATGCGGCCAGAACCCTTGGTGGAGAAGAGCGTAAGGACCTTGAAAAAAGAATGGAAAACGATCCACCCTTTGCCCAATTGGTGCGTGAATATGAAAATACTTTAGAAGTACTGAAAAGAAAATGGTTGCGTAGCAATATTGAAGTAGCTAAAAAAGAATTATGGGTAAGTAAACTTGTTAAGATTGGCATAGTGATTTTGGCAGTTAGTGCACTACTTTTTATTGCAACATATAAATTATTAAAACCTAAGCATCATGAGCCTTCAGCAATTGAAACGATTGCCACGCCAAAGGTTGCAGTAGAATCGACTGTTGAATTAAAGGATACATTAATAGGCGCTGATAGTATAAAATTTGTTCCATTCATAAGAAACAACGCAATTGTAGATTACCCCGACTTAATGGATGCTTTTTTAAAATCCACAAAAGCACCAACTGAAAAAGCTGTACAATTTAAACTGGATAGTTTTTCTGCCGTACCAAATAGCCGTTGGATGGAGAATGCTTATCAAGTGTTTGAAATTGACCCTAAAATAGCCAATGAAATTAAATGCAAAAATGGCACGCTTATTAATTTGCCAGCGAACGCCATGGCGCTAAAAAATGGAGAAGCCCCAAAAGGTATGGTAACATTAAGTGTGCAGGAATATTCCAATTATGCAGAAATGTTTAAGCACAACGTAACAACAACCTCAGATTCAAAATTATTAGAAACAGGCGGCTCGTGTTTTATCAAAGCCGAAGCCAATGGCGATTCAATCATCTTAAAAAAGAATCAAACCTATAGCATCAGTTTTCCAAGTGAGAAAGATGAACGCATGAAAACTTTTATAGGAGAAAGGGACAGCAATGGTAATTTAAATTGGGCGTTGGATCAACAGGTTGTTAAAAGAACACCTGTGGTTGCCGTTCCTGTCGTGAACCGGGCAGTGCGTGAAGATTGCAATTGCAAGAAGGAGCGTTACTATTTTCAAACAGTCGTTTCAGACGAAGGTTTTTACAATCCTAAGACCGATGATTATACCCACAATGTTTTATCTGCATCAAAAAAAGTGGTATGCATGTTTGATACTTTTAAGAGCATTCAATCAACGGATATAAAAATATTATACAAGGAAAAAGCCAAGCTTCGTTTGCGTTTTGGGGTTGATAGTTTGGGGAATCTCAGTCGCTTTGACTATAATTTCAAGGTTAATAAAAAAACAAAACAGCTCATTCAGGAAGCTGCAAATTTTGTAGTTGCAAATTATCAAGTTGACTTGAATAATAAGGGTGCAAAAAATGTAATATTAAATGTCGATTTAGTGCCTTCATTGGAAGTAACAAATTCGAAAGCAGAGAAAAAAATACAAGCCATCGATTCTGCAGCGCCAATCGAGGTGCAGAATAAAATGCAAAAAAGCAATATGAATATTATTGTGGCCCGTAGCTTTGGTTATATCAATTGCGATTTCTTTTCGAACCAACCAAACCTCACAAAACTAGAAGTTAAAGTTCCATCTTCTCAAACAGATGTTAAGGTCTTTTTTAAAGATGTTAAAGCCGTTGCCAACTGCACTATTACTGGCACTACAGCAACCTTCACAAACGCACCCGTAGCAGCCTCGGTTTTAATTGTTGGAACAGTTTTAAAGCATAACCAATTGATGATGGCTTTAAAAGAAGCAAAAGTGGGAGAGGCTATCGAACTAAAAGATTTTGAACCATTTGATTTGAATAAAATCAAAGCTTTCTTAACTGTTAAACCTTAATATTTCCTACCTTTCCAAACGGTTTTGCCAGGCATGAAAAAGAAAAACAAAGTGGCTGGAATGATTAAAAACAAATAGACATCGTAAAATAAAACAGCTATCGGATGTTCTATTTTTAAATTCAATTTTTTGTTGATGTTCATGATTTGAAACAGTTGTATAAAATCTTTGAACACCAACATGCCAATGGCCAATTGCCAATAATTTGTAAATAGTAAAATAGGCAAGGCAATATACCAAGCACCAAAAATTGAAATCATCAATTGATAATAGGTCGGTAAATCGTGACCACCTACTAACCAACGTTTTCTTTGGCGCATTAAGCCATTAAATGTATCAATGGGTTTTGAATACAACAAGGTTTCCTTATTCATTAATTGCATGGTGCCATAACCCTTGCTGCGTATGGCTTTGAATAAGGCATAGTCTTCGGTAATACTAAATGGTATGTTTTCATAGCCACCTGTTTCATCATACGCTTTTTTCAAAAAGGCCATGTTATTTCCCACTGCAGAGATGGGTTTTTTGATGGAAGAAAAAGCGTAAAAAATACCCATGAAATACAACCAATCGACTTGCTGAAAACTGGTAAATAAATTGTGGGCTTTAATATTGGTAACGCCTGCCACCAAACCACTTTTCGATTCAATTAGAGCATGGGTCATGCCCTTAGCCCACTGCGGATTCACTAAAATATCAGCATCGGTAATCATTATTACTTCGCCTTTTGCAGCTTGGGCCAATACCGCTAGCACTCTTGCTTTTCCTTTGGTTTGAGGGAATTCATCGCCAGTTAAGTGAATGCACTTGAATTGGGAATGTTGGGCAATAAACGTTTCAATAATGGCCGCGGTGTTATCGGTACTTGAATCGTTGCCAATTAATATTTCAATTTTATCTTTGGGATAATCGAGTTGCGCTAAACTTTCTAGGCAATGCAAGATGTTGTTTTCCTCATTTCGCGCAGCTACAAGAATACTTGTTTGCGGATATTCATTCAATACCGCATGCGATTTAGAACGTGTTTTTAAAAGTAAAAAAAGATAGAAGATTTGAATCAGGATATATACCAAACAAATCAATATCAGCAAGCCCCACAAATAACTCATATAGCTTTGCAATTAAAGCCATTTTGATTAAGAAATTGTAAATACAATGGTAACATTGTCTTAAGGTTTTTTTCAGCTTTCACCGAATCGTGAAAAACGATAATACTCCCTGCTTTTGTATTTCTTTTTAAACCTTTTAATGCATTGTCTGTATTTAAATTTTTCTCAAAATCGCAGGACAATAAACTCCACATGATGATTTGATAATCTTTTTCTATGGCTGTTGCTTGCGAGCGTTTGATGCGGCCATAAGGTGGACGAAACAAATTGCTGTCAATGTGTTGCGCACAGGTTTTGATATTGTCTAAATAGATGGTGTCATCGCTGGTCCAACCCTTCATATGGTGCATGGTATGGTTGCCTGTTTTATGTTGAGCATTTAAAATAGCCTGATAGGTTTCTGGAAATTTTTGCACATTATCACCCACACAAAAGAAGGTAGCCTTGTAATTAAATTGGTCTAATTCATTCAATACCCATGGGGTAATTTCAGGATGTGGACCATCATCAAAAGTAAGGTATACAGTCTTATTTTGATTAGGAATATGCCAAGTAAATCGACCGAACAATTGTTGAAACCAGTGCGGTATAGATTGGTACCAAAGCATTTAAAAGTAGGTAGTAGATGAAGTTTTGTGCTTACCAGATTTTAACTCTCTCGCTTACTGGAATCCACATGGCATCGCCTTCTTTCACACCGAATGCATCATAGAATTCTTGTAAGTGTTTCAATGGTCCGTTAATTCTGTAACGCGCTGGTGAGTGTGGATCGGTTTGCAATCTGTTTCTCAATTCTTCATCTTTAATATTGTTGTGCCATACTTGTGCCCAACTTAAAAAGAAACGTTGTTGCCAAGTAAAGCCATCAATTTTCGCTGGCTCTGGTTTGCCTTTTAATGAACGCAACAAGGCGTTGTAGGCCAAAGTTAAACCACCAAGATCTGCAATGTTTTCGCCTATGGTTAGTTCGCCATTAATATTAATACCTTTTATTGGTTCGAAAGCACCGAAGTAATTGATATAATTTTTGCTCAAGCCTTGGAAATTGGCAAGGTCTTGTTCGCTCCACCAATTGCGCAAGTTACCAACCTCATCGTATTGTGCTCCTTGGTCGTCGAAACCATGGGTAAACTCGTGACCAATTACTGCAATGATTCCACCGTAATTAATGGCATCGTCGGCATTCGGATTGAAGAATGGCGCTTGTAAAATACCTGCAGGGAATACCACTTCGTTGTTCAATGGATTGTAATAGGCATTCACAGTTTGTGGTGAAAAGCCCCAACGTTCTTTGTCAACTGGTTTGCCAACATCACTTAACATTTTATTGTGGTTCCAAAGCGTGTTTGAAATAATATTTTCAATCAATGCATTTGGTTTAACGGTAATAGCAGTATAGTCTTCCCATTTATCAGGGTAGCCAATTTTATAAGTGAAGGTTGACAATTTTTTCTTGGCCATCAATTTAGTGCTATCGGTCATCCAAGTTAATTGATCGATTCTTTCGCCATAAACGGTTCTAACATTCTCAATCATTTCAACCATTTTCTTTTTAGAAGATTCTGGGAAGAATTGTTTTACATATAAACGACCAATGATATTGCCATTGCCTACACCCTCCGTTACATCGATGGCTTGAATGGCTCTTTTCTTTTGTTCTTTGATACCAGCCATGGTGGTGCCATAAAAATTAAAGCGTTCTACTTTAATGCTTTTTGGGAGGTAATAACCAAAAGCATTGATTAATTTGTAGTAGGTATATAATTTAAGGGTATTAATATCTGTGCGGGTCAACAAAGTATTTAAATCGGTAAAGTACTTTTTGTTTTGAACAATGATGGTATCACTTACAATATTTTGTTTGCTAGAGAACAAAGCCCAATCCGCATTTTTTGACATTGTTTTTAAATCGGCTGTGCTAATTTTATTATACGTTTTAATTGGGTCGCGCAACTCAACATTACTCAATTGAATTTTAGCTAAACTGGTTTCAAAATTCAAGATGGTTTCACCTGCTTTTGGTGTTGCTTTGCCTGTTAAATTAAAGGTATTGTCAACGTGTTTTACGAATTCAGCGCGAATCATTTTCATGCGTTCATCGTTGCCGCTATAATAGCTTTTTTCATTTAAGCTCAAACCATTTTGAACCCATTTAACAGCATTCATTTTGCTGTTGCGGTCGTCGGCATCAACATAAATACCCATAACAGAACTTACGCCAATCATTTGCAGTTCGCCATTCACGGCCATCCAATCGGTAAGATTGGTAATTTTATCAATTTTATCGATATAGGTTTTAAGTGGAGATAAACCTAGTTTTTCTATTTGTAAAGTATCCATGTATGAGCGGTACATGTCACCAATTTTTTGCTCATCGCTGCCTTCTTTCGCTTCTTTGATTTTTAAAACCTCATCGATAATGCCTTTGAGTTTAACCTCGCTATTTTCTTTGTCGATGATATGAAAAGCACCCCATGTACCATCGGTTGCAGGAATAGGATTTAATTTTTTCCAGTTACCATTGGCATAACCGTCAAAATCATCTTGAGGGCGCACCGTTTTGTCGAGCGATGTTGTATCGAATGCTGGAATTACTTTTTCTTTAGATTCTTGCATGGTTTTTGGTGCGTTATTGCAGCTCATAATAGTTGTTGCAACAGTGGCAGCCACTAAAATTTTGGTGTAATTTAAAATCATGAAGCAAGAATAAGTTTTTTTTAGTAAATTTGAACAAGATGTTCGACAAAAGAAGCCTTTTATTTTATTTTCTGATTTCCTTTTCATTCGCAACTAAAGCGCAAACGGAAGGTTTTCCAGTGATTAAATTCGATGAAGACACGGCCGACTTTGGCATTGTGCAAGAAGGTGATACCGTGCGTTATGATTTTAATTTTACGAATGTTGGTACAGCCGATTTAATTATTAAACAAGCTTGGCCTGCTTGTGGTTGCACGCATCCTTCATTTACCAAAGGTGCTATTAAGCCAGGCGAACGCGGTGTCATACATGTTGAATTTTTAAGTGTTGGATGGGGTGGGCACGATGTGGTGAAAGAAGTCATTATTATATCGAATGCCCCCGAGAATTATGCGCGTTTTAAGGCCACGATTATCAAAAAATCGCCCATCCAAAGAGGTCAACAAAGCAAGAAAAAATCACCTAAGAAAAAGGGGGCCTTAAAAAAGCATTAAATTAGGAATGGTGATGATGCCCGAATTTCTCGTATTCATCGTGTTGATGGTGCGGGTGGGGTTCTTCGTTCCACTGAAATTTTTTATCGGGCTGTGGACCTTGGTTTCTATAGATAATGGCTGTAATAAGGCCAACCAGCGCACCCATTAAATGGCTTTCCCAACTGATGTTATTGCCTTGGGGTATAACGCCCCAAATTAAACCACTTTGTATACTCAAGACCGCAAGCGCTAAAAATTTCAGTTGTTTATTGTTTCTAATAAAGCCACTGCTGAGCAGAAAAACAACCAACGCATACACCATGCCACTGGCGCCAATATGATAGGCCGGTCGCGCAAAAATCCAAATCAAAATACCTGTAGCGACATGGCAAACAAGCGTAACTTTAATAGCGATATCATTATAAAAATAATAGAGGCTCAACATGCCAACAATAAAGGGCAATGAATTCGAAGCAATGTGCAATAAGTCGTCGTGCAGAAATACCGTTGTAAAAATGCCTAATAAATGGCTTTGATCGCGGGGATAAAGTGCCAAAGTATCGGTAAAATCATAATGCTGTTGCAAAACAAAAACCAACCAAACAGAAACAAGGTACAAACAAGGGATGAACCACCAATTGGTTTTTAACATATGTGCGAAGATAATTAATTGCGAAATAAAATTTATCTGCACTTTTGTAAGGTGATAAAGAAAATAAAGATTGTTCGACCAGTGAATCTTTTAATCGTTGCTTTAACGATGTTCATTGTGTTATACAAGTTTAAAGATGAGGGAGCCGCTGACTATTGGTTCAATGCCTTGTTGTTAATTTTACCAGCTGTGCTTACTGCTGCGGCAGGCTATGTCATCAATGATATATTCGATACCTTAACCGATAGCATTAATAAACCTGATAGAGTTACCGTTGGTAAAACAATTACTAAATTACAAGCATGGGTATTATATGCTGTGCTTACCCTAATTTCTTTATTGATTTCTTGGCGTTTCAGTTTTACATACTTTAATATTAATATCAGTATTACTTTGTTATTGGCCCTTTATGCACTTAAGTTTAAAGCCTTGCCATTGATTGGTAATTTGTTTGTAGCCCTTTGCAGTGCGGCTGTAGTGGCTTCTTGTTTACTCATTGCCTCGTTCGAAACCCGTTCGGGCATGTTGAATTTTACAGGCTATATTTTATTTGCTTTTTTTACAAGTTTAATTCGCGAAATTGTAAAAGACTTGCAAGACATTGAAGGCGATAAGGTAGCGGGTTATCACACCTATCCTATTTTGATGGGAGAGCGCGGTGCCAAAGTATTTTTATATGTTTTATTGGGTGTGCAAATTTTGTTATCAGGGATTTATTCCGTTTTGGCTTGGGGAATTGGCATGCAAATAAGTGCTATCATCATGGGAGTAATAACTATTATGTTATTTGTTTTTATGAACCATGTTGCCAATGCCAAACACAAAGAGGCGTATTTAGAGTCGAGTAAGTTTATGAAATACATTATGGTGGTTGGTGTCATCAATTTAATTTTTAGTTAATTCATGTTCCCCCCTTTTTTTAAATATAAGATTTTATTAGCGTCTCAGAGTCCGCGTAGACAAATGCTTTTAAGTCATAGTGGATTTGAAACTGAAATCATCAAAATTGACGTAGAAGAGAATTTCGATGCGAAATTAAAAGCACATGAAATTCCAATGTACTTGGCGCAAAAAAAGAACTTAGCCTACGAACCTATTCTGACGGAGAATGAATTACTCGTAACAGCTGATACCGTGGTTTGGTTAGCCGACGAAGTATTGAACAAGCCTGTTGATATGGCGGAAGCGAAGCAGATGTTGCAAAAAATTTCGGGTAATATGCATACGGTTTATACTGCGGTATGTGTTCGCAGTCATGAAAAGAGCCATTTGTTTTATGACGAAAGCAAAGTGTATTTCAACACTATTTCAGATGAAATGATAGACTATTACTTGGCACAATACCAGCCTTTAGATAAGGCGGGAGCCTATGGTATACAAGAGTTTATAGGGTATGTAGGTATTCAAAAAATTGAAGGGTGTTATTACAATGTCATGGGTTTTCCTGTTTCAAAATTCATTCAAGAATTGCGTGCTTTCAAAGGCTAGCGAAGGGTAGCAAAGAATTTAATATTTTTTTTGTAGGTTTGTTGTCTTAAAATTAGACTGAGCAAGCCATGGAAGAAAGTGTATATCAACCCCAAAATAAAGTAAGAATTGTAACGGCTGCATCGTTATTCGATGGGCATGACGCTGCCATTAATGTAATGCGCAGAATTATTCAAGCAACGGGTTGTGAGGTGATTCATTTGGGTCACGATCGTACGGCCGAAGAGGTTGTAGATACTGCCATACAAGAAGATGCCAATGCCATTGCCATGACCAGTTACCAAGGGGGTCATAACGAATACTTTAAATACATGTATGATATGTTGCAACAAAAAGGTGCAGCTCATATTAAAATATTTGCAGGAGGTGGTGGTACGATTTTACCCGAAGAGATAGCGGATTTACAAGCTTATGGTATTGCTAGAATTTACCATCCAGATGATGGCAGAGCAATGGGTTTGCAAGGCATGATTAACGATTTGGTAAGACAATCCGATTACCCAACGGGTAAAGATGTTAAACCGGATTTAAAACATATTGTAGATAGAAATCCAAAGGCCATTGCTGAACTAATTTCATGTGCCGAAAATTATCCTGATGCATTTGTGCAATACCGCGAAGAATTGAGTCAATTGGCCAATCAAAAAAAGGTGCCAGTATTGGGTATTACAGGTACGGGTGGTGCAGGTAAAAGTAGTTTAGTTGATGAGTTTGTTCGCAGATTCTTGTTTGATTTTAAAGATAAAACCATCGGTATTATTTCTGTTGACCCAAGTAAACGCAAAACAGGCGGTGCCTTATTGGGCGATAGAATTCGTATGAACAGTATCAAGAATTCACGTGTTTATATGCGTTCATTGGCGACCCGTCAAAGCAATTTAGCTTTAAGTAAACATGTTGACGATGCCTTGTTAATTCTAAAAGCAGCGCAATACGATTTAATTTTATTAGAAACCAGTGGTATTGGTCAAAGCGATACGGAGATTACCGACCACAGTGATGCAACGCTTTATGTGATGACACCTGAATATGGTGCTGCTACACAATTAGAGAAAATTGACATGTTGGATTTTGCGGATATTATTGCGGTTAATAAATTCGATAAAAAGGGTGCGGCAGATGCTGTGAGAGATGTTAAAAAACAATACCAACGCAATCACAAATTATTTGATATTGATCCTGAAAATATGCCAGTATTTGGTACCATTGCAAGTCAATTTAATGATCCAGGTATGAATACTTTGTACCGCACAATTATAGATACACTCGATAACAAGACAGGTTCTGAATTCAAATCGCATTTTAAAGCCAGCGACGAAATGAGTGAGAAAGTTTTTATCATTCCACCATCACGCAACCGTTATTTAAGTGAAATTAGCGATACCATTCGCAAATATAATAAGTGGGCGGATGAGCAAGCCGAGATTGCTCAGAAAATGTACCAACTAGATGGTGCAAAGCGCATCATGGAAGGCAAATAGAAAGCTTTTTTTATTCTACTTTTTTGGTAAACTTTTGTTTGCGCTTTCTTAAGAATTGTGTTTTTTTCTCGTCGTAGTAAGAGATAATACTGATACTGCCATCGATTTCTAACATTCCTAAATTAACATCCTCAGGGGTCTTTAAGCCGTGTTCGCGAATGGCAGACATGATTTCCTCGTGCGTAATTTGTTGCTTCGAAATGTTTTTCTCCATGAGTTTTCCTTCATAAATAAGCACTATCGGTTCGCCTTCTAATATTTTTCTAAAGAATTTAAATTTAAAATTCAGGCGTCTAAAAATAAAATTGAGAACAAATAAAAAACTGGCCGCTATTAAACCACCTTCTAAGCTAGAATCGCTGCCCACCATGGCGTTCTGCACAGAATTACTGATAAGCAAAATGAAGACAAGGTCGGTAATGCTTAATTGGGATAGTTCCTTTTTGCCAAACAAGAGCAGTCCTATAATTAAAAATAGATAAACAGCAGTAGTTCGAATCACAATGTCGGTTGGAAATGCCATTAAATTCATACCCATCAAAATTACTGAATATTCGATGAATTCCATAAATGAAAGCAATTTGGCGTGTTTTTTGATTACATTTGTATGAAGTTAAAAGTGCACATATTATGAAGAAATCTTTTTATATCTCGCTGTTGGTTTTAGTTGTAGGTTCAGGAGCAATGATGGCAAGTGTCTCAATTGACAAGCCTAAACCTAAAACAGCAGTAAACAAACCTAAGCCCAAAAAATCTGCCGCAAAGCCGAAACCAATACCTGCGCCAGCGGTGGTTCAGAACGACTCTGTTTTGGTGTGGTACAGTCCTTCAGAAGGCTATGCAAAAGCGAAAAAAGAAAATAAAATTTTAGTAGTCGATGTCTACACCGATTGGTGTTATTGGTGCAAGGTAATGGACAAAGAAACCTATACCAACAAGGACATTATTCTTAAAATGAATAAGTATTTTGTAGCTGTAAAATTCAATCCTGAGAATGCGGCTGTTCACAAAATAAACGACCAAGAATTGAGTTCAGATGCATTCCTCTCTTTGCTAAGTAATGGCGGTAGAAACTCAGGTTATCCTACAACTTATTTTTGGAAAGAATTAACAGATAATTCAAAAGCATCTGGATATCCAGGCTACAGAGAACCAAGCGGTTTTAATGATATTTTAAATACCTGGATTAACAAATAATAATTTTTCAATAGGAGCCCTTTTATTGTTGAATAAGAGGGCTTTTTATTGTCCCAATAGAACATGCGATTTAAGAAAAAAAAGTATCCTGCTTTAGAGCAAATTGAGGTGAGTGGCATTGCTTCAGAAGGTAAGGCCATCGCCAAACACGAAGGTAAAGTTATCTTTATTCCCTACGCGGCACCGGGTGATATTGTCAATGTACAAATCACGAAACAAAAAACCTCTTTTTCGGAGGCAAGAATGACTGAATTGGTGAAGCCATCAGATTTACGGGTGACCCCGCGCTGCAGTCACTTTACAAAATGTGGTGGATGTAAATGGCAACATGTTGGCTATGATACACAGCTTGAATTCAAAGCAGCACAGGTGAAGAATGATTTGCAAAGAATTGCCAAAGTAGAGGTCGGTAATTATTTGCCGATTGAAGGTTGTAAACAAAACTTTAATTACAGAAACAAGGTAGAATTTACATTTAGTAATAAAGCATGGGAAGAGTTTTTCGATAAGGAGAATCCGAAGGGTTTGCCTGCACTTGGTTTTCATATTCCTGGCATGTTTGATAAAGTATTGGACATCGACCATTGTTACCTTATTCCAGAAACTGCTAATAAAATTAGAACGGCCTTAAAAGACTATTCAGTAGATAAGGGGTTTGACTTTTTTGATATTCGCCAACAAAGTGGTTGGTTGAGAAATGTGGTCATTAGAAACAATAGCAAGAATGAATGGTTGGTGGTGTTGATTGTAACAGCTGATCATTCGGATGATTTAAATGGCTTATTTGCCCATATGTCGAATTTGTTTCCAGAAGTGGTTTCATGGAACTATGTTGTGAATGCAAAACAAAATGATACTTGGACCGATTTAACGGTGCACAATGCCATTGGTCAAGCGTATTTAACAGAGCAGTTTGAAAATTTGAAATTTAAAATTCGCCCGCAATCTTTTTT